>JBBRUN010000136.1:0-11289 GCA_038247765.1 Gemmatales bacterium
CGCGTCCCGCTCGTCCTCGCCGAATTGGCGAACCTCTATCCGACCGCACCCATCGAGTTGAATTTCGAGACGCCGTTCCAACTGCTCGTGGCCACCATCCTTTCCGCCCAGTGCACCGACGTCCGCGTGAACCTCGTGACGCCGGCGCTCTTCGCCGCTTACCCGACTGTGCAAATGATGGCCGGGGCCGAGCCGGCACACCTTGAAGAATTGATCCACTCCACCGGCTTTTTCCGGGCGAAAGCGAGGAGCATTCTCGGCGCGTCGGCGGCGATCCTCCGCGATCACGGCGGTGAGGTCCCGCAGACACTCATCGCGTTGGTGCAACTCCCCGGCATCGGGCGGAAGACGGCGAACGTCGTCCTCGGCGATGCGTTCGGTATCCCCGGCATCACCGTGGACACCCACGTCGGCCGCTTGGCCCGCCGGCTGGGGCTGACCAAACACACCGACGCGGTGAAGGTCGAGTTCGCGCTGAACAAGCTGATCCCTCAAGCCGAATGGACGCTCGTGAGCCACCGGCTGATCTTGCACGGCCGGCGCGTCTGCTCCGCGCGGAAGCCGGCTTGCGAACGCTGCACCTTGGCCGAGATTTGCCCGAAGAAGGGGGTTGTGTAACCGAAGGCACGCCGGGCCGACCGAACGGAAAAACGCGAACGCGCGCTCCCGCTCCCGATCAATGCTTGCCGAGGATCAGATCCAAGGCCCAACACCCGCGGACGTGCGCGGCGGGAACGCGGAAGTGCAGCAACAGTTCATCGTCGGTGCAGCCTTCGTCTTCCAAAGCGTCGGCGAGGATCGGCAAGCGCTCGTACGCTTGATCGCGGTGGATCGCCTCGGCGATGGACCGGGCCGACTCGGAAACGCGGATCAACCAACCGGGGACGGCGCGCTCGCTTGCCTGCATCCAGGTCGGCACGGCCGTCCGGGGGGCGAAGGGGTTGCCGAGGATTTCGCGGAAGAGGTTGCAGAGTTCGCGATGGCGCTTGACGCGGGCGGCGCGGGCCAGACCTTCCCCGGCGTCTCGGGCGGCGACTGCCTCGACCCAGTCGATGGTGCGGTGGAGGGCGTCGTCGAGCGGACTGCTGACGGCGGCGCGGAGTGCGAGAATCGCGGCCCAACGGGCGCTCGACTGATTCGGAGAATCCCCGCCGCCGGGCAAGGTTTCACCGTACGCTTCCCGCTCCAATCGCTGGGCGGCGAACTCCGCTTGGCGAAACGCGTCGAGTGGGACGTTACCCTCCGCGAATTGCTCGACGGCGGACAATATGGGAATCGCGCGATCCGCCGGGAGGTGTTCGACCGCCAGTCGGCAGGCGGCGCACATCAGCAATTGCAGTTTGCGCGCGCTCGTCCGCGTCCGGATGTACCGGAGCATATCGAGGCCGCCGGTGCTCGTCGTTTGCCAGTCGGTTTCAGTCATGCCATTCATAATTTTAGCGAATCTCAACCCCGCAGCGACTGGGCGATATCGCGAAAAACCATCCGGATCGACGCGCGGACGGCGTTCAATTCCGATTGGAACGGAACTGCGGTCGGGGTTCCGTCCTCGGCTTCGAAGCCGGCCCGGCGCGCGAGCTTTTCGAGATCGTCGGCCCCTTCCGGGATTTCCGTCAAGGGCCGGTCCGTCACGATCCGCAACCGCGCCTCGACGAACCTCAAGAACGAGTAGCCACGCCGCAGGATTTCGCAATCGGCCGCCGAAAGCAACCCGAGTCGATCACAGGCGTCGAGCGCGTCCCAAATGTTCGGCCGCATGATCTCGGGGTGCACCTGCGCGTATCGTAAGATGAGCAATTGAACCAGAAACTCCACATCGACGAGGCCGCCCGCGGCGCGTTTCAGGCTTCTCGGGGTGGCGCCCGCTTCCATGCGCGCGCGCATCGATAGAATCTCGTCCACGACTTCCCGGCCGAACCGCTTGCCGAGAACCGCTTCGCGGGTGGCCGTCATCGCTTCGGCGGCGAAGTCGGGATCGCCGCGCAGCACGCGCGCCCGCGTGAGCGATTGCCGCTCCCAAAGTTGGCTGCTGGCCCCGGCGAAATATTTGCGGAACTCCCCGAGCGGCAGAACCAAGCTCCCCGATTTCCCGGTGGGCCGCAACCGCATATCGACCTCGTAGAGCCGGCCGAGCGGCCCGGTGCGGCTCGCCATCTTGATCGCGCGCTGCACCAGTTCGGTGAAGTAGTGGAAGTTCGTCGTCGGCTCGGCGCCGGCTTCGGTTGGGCCATCGCACTCGTACAGCAAGATCAAATCGAGGTCGCTGTGGTAGCTGATTTCCCGCCCGCCGAGCTTCCCCAAGCCCAGTAGCACGCACCGGCTACTCGGCGTTCCGAAGCGGCGCCGCACGGCGGGCTCCACCAGGTCGAACACGGCGTTCAAGATCGTATCCGCGACATCGCTGAGCGCGGCGGTCGTCTCGCGGATCTCGGCTTTGCCCAATAAGTCCCGCACGCCGATGCGCAGAAATTCGTCGTCTTGGAAGCTCCGCAGGATCGGGACGGAGTCGCTGGCGCCCCGCAGCAACTCGTCGAGTTCGCCCGCGAGTTCCCCGGCCGTGCGGGTTTGATCGAGCATGAGGCTGTCGAGGAGTTGATCCTCCATCCCCTTGTTGCGGATCAAAATCGACGACAGATAGGGACTGTAGGCGCAGAGATCGACGTAGAGCTTCAAACTCGCCGGGTTGAAGCTGAAGAGTTCGTATAGAACGGCCTTGGCCCCGAGCGACGCCGTGACTTGCTCGAAGCGATTGAGCGCTTCGTCCGGATCGGGGGTCGCCGCGATCGCCCGCAACAATTGCGGGGCAATGCTCGCCAAGAAATGCCGGCAGCGCCGGTGCGATAAGAACGGAACCGATTCCCGCGCCAGCCGATTGAGGTTCTGGTAGGCCTCGGGGATATCGCGAAAGGGGTAGCGGGCCAAGGCCGTGCCGATGGCCGCGCAGTCCGGGTTCGGGTCGAGAATGAGGTCCGATTCCGGCTCGGCTTGGCCTTCGGGTTCCTCGAAGGTCTGGTGCAGCAAGTGATCGAGAATCGTCCGGTCGACGCCGGTTTTGTTTTGGTAGTCGTGCAAAAATTGATCGAGCGGTTCCCGTGCTGGCTCCGTCGCTTCCACCCCGGCATCCGGTTGTTCGTCGATCCGGGATCGGCGCTGGGCCGGGAATTCCGCCGCGGAGGGCGCGGCGTCTCCTTCGACGACCACCGGTAGATCCGAGGAGTAGCCCATCCGCAGCGCGAGCTTGCGCAGCTCGTCGTCCGACGCGGGCAAGCGGTGGGTTTGCCAGTCGAAGAGCAGTTGCAAGCGGTGCTCGGTTTTCCGCAGGAACCGGTACGCATCGGCCAGGATGTACGTCTCTTGCGGCGTCAAGCAGCCGGCGATTTCGAGGGCTTCCAATGCCAGTAGGGTGTTCCGCTGCCGTACGGCCGGGAGGTCGCCGCCGTTCAATAATTGCAGGAACTGCACGGTGAATTCGATGTCGCGGATGCCGCCGCGGCCGGTCTTCACGTCGCGGTTGTCGATCCCGGCCCGCGTCGCCCGCAGTTCCATCTGCCGCTTCAGGGCTTTGACCTCGTTGATCTCGGAGAAGCTGAAATATTTCCGGTAGATGAACGGCTGCAGCGCCTTCGTGACCTGCTTGCCGAGAGGGGAATCCCCGGCGACGTGGCGCAGCTTGATGAGCGCCTGCCGTTCCCAAGTGCGGCCCATGACGTCGTAGTAGCTGAGGGTGCTGGCCAGCGAGCGTGCCAGCGGCCCGCGATTCCCCTCCGGCCGCAGGCGCAGATCGACCCGATAGGCGAAGCCCCGGTCGGTTTGGGACGCCAGCAGGCGGATCACTTCGGTGACGACGCGGGTATAGAACTCCGAGTTCGGCACGGCGGCACCGCGTTTGGCGGTCTCGCCGTCTTCGTCGTAGACGAACATCAGGTCGATGTCGGAGGAATAATTCAGTTCGTCGCCGCCGAGTTTACCGAAGGCCAGCGCCACGACTTTGGAAGGTTGGCCGGACGCCGTCATCGGCTGGCCGAGTTTCTTCGTGACGGTTTTCAACGCGGTTTGCACGGCGACTTTCAACGAAGCATCGGCGATGCGGGCGAGATCGCGGGTGATTTCTTCGAGCGGGCGGTCGCGCAAGATGTCGTTGACGCCGACGCGGAGCGTCTGCAATTGCCGGTAGCGGCGGAAGGCCCGCAAGATGGAATTGTCGTCGTAGGCCGCATCGACATCGCTCCGCAGGATCGTCGTCAATTCTTCGGTCGACGGATTCCGCCGCGGGGCGGCCCGGACGATTTCCAGCGCCTCCGGGTAGAGGATCAAGGTGTCGGCGAAGAACTGGGAGACCGCGAGGAGTTGCAGAGTCGCTTCGAGTCCCCGGCCGCGCAGTTCGAGCAGTGCCGGCAGTTGTTCCCGCGCCCCCGGCACGGCGAGCAGCCGCTCGAGGTTGTTGAAGGCCATGTCCGGGTCGGCGGTGCGCGGTAGCTCCCGGCGCAGCACCGGTTCGATGCTCGCCCATTGCACCGGGCCGACGTGCGCGATCAAGGCGTCGCGGTTGCGTTGGCCCCGCTCCGGATCGCGGAAGATTTTTTTCGATAGTGTCATGCGTCCTTCGTCGAATCCGAACCCCGATTGACGCCTACCCCCACCTCACGCTATGTCGCATCGTCAGTCTACACCGTGCCGAGGGTCTTGTGATGGTCCGTACGCTGCTCGCGACTTCGTTCTTCGCCGCTTGGGCCGCATCTTCGGCACTCGCACAAAGCGTCAAACTCGGTGAAGAATTGCAGCCGGGCGAATATCACCGCTACGACCTCGAACTGTCCGTGAACGGGAAATTGAAAATCGACCGCAATGGGAAGCCCGATACGCTGCCATTGCAAGCCGAGGCGAGCCATCGATTCGTCGAACGCATCGAAGCGGCCGATGCCCGGGGCGGCGCCGGCAAGGTGATTCGCCACTACGAGAAGGCCAAGTCGAACTCCGTCGTCGCCGGGGAGAAATCGAGCCGGGAATTGGCCGGCGACCGCCGATTGACATTTGCGGGCCGCACCGAAACCGGCACGCTGCACTACAGCCCCCAGGGGCCGCTTTTCCGCGAGGAGCTCGAACTCATCGCCGAGCACTTCGACACGATGGTGCTCGCGGGGCTATTGCCGAACAAAGCGATCAAGCCGGGGGAAACTTGGGCCGTCGCCGGCGAAGCGACTCAACACGCTTGCCAGTTCGACGGAATCACCAAGAACGAACTCGCCGGGACCCTCGTGTCGGTCGATGGCGGGATAGCCAAATTCACCATTGCCGGTGCGGCCGAAGGGGTCGAAGCCGGTGCGGCGACCAAAACGACCGTAAAGGCCTCGGGCGTATTCGACGTGAAATCGAACCGGATCACCGAGTTGAATTGGGAACAAACTGACGAGCGGGCCCAAGGCCCGGCCAGCCCCGCGGCGGAAGTCACCGCCACCGTCGTGCTGAAGCGCGCGATCCTGTCCGAAGAACCGAAGGAACTCACCGCCGCCGTGCGGGAGAAGATCCCGGCCGGGAAAGTCCCCGCCGAACTGACGCTATTGCGGTACGCCGATGTCGATGGCAAATACAGCTTCACCTATCCGCGGGAATGGGTGATCGTCGGCCGGACGAACGAACACCTCGTGATTCGGTTGGTCGAGAAAGCCGAGTTTATCGCCCAGGTGACGCTCAGCAGTTGGAAGAAAGCCGAGCCGGGCCAGCACGCCACGGCCGGGGACTTCAAGCAGAGCATCGCCAAGTTGCCCGGTTGGGAACCGACCGAAACCACGGAAGACGCCTCGGTCGCGGCCCCGGCGGGCCACTGGCTCTACAAAGTCGCGGCGAAGGGTAAGCAAGACGGTGCGGATGTGCTGCAAACCTTCTACCTGTTCGCGGGGCCCAACGGCGACCAAATCGCCGTGACGGTGCTCGCCAGCCCGGATAAAGGCGGCAAGACGAGCGCCCGCGAAGGGCAGTTGCTCGGGGCGATTGTGTTTCCTCAGAATAAGAAGTGAGTCATTCGTTATTCGTCATTCGTCATTCGTCATTCGGTCAAGTTCACAAGGCCGAGGGGTGACCTCGAATGACGAATGACGAATGACGAATGACTCCCCGGATTGTAAACAAGAGGTGAAGACGACCATCAGTCCGGACTCTTCGAGGGCGGCATGCGGATCGGCGTCGTCAGCGATACTCACGATCGGGGCGAAGCGATTGCGGAAGCCCTGCGGCTCCTCGCCGAGCAACGGGTGGAATTGATCCTCCATTGCGGCGATATCGAATCGCCCGAGACGGTGCTGCTCTTCCGCGACATCCCCACGCACTTCGTATACGGCAACTGGGACAAAGACCGCCTCCGCCTCACGGCCGCCATCAAAAGCATCGGCGGTCATGCCAACGAGAGCTTCGGGGCCATCGACGTCGGCGGCAAACGCGTCGCTTGGGTGCACAGCCACGAGCGCCATCAACTGTACCAACTCGAACACTCCGACTACTTCGACTACGTCTTTTACGGCCACACCCACGTCCGCGAGCAGCACAAGACCGGCCGCACGGTCGTGGCGAACCCCGGCGCGCTTTTCCGGGCGAATCCGAAAACCTGCATCGTGCTCGACACCGAGACCGGCGAAATCAAGCCGATCATGATCCCGACGCCCGGTAAAGTCGGCGACTCGACTTACGTCCTGCCCGGCCTGCGCGGCGGCTCGATTCTCGGTGTCCCGGGATTGCCCGCCAACGGTACCTTGCCACCGCCGACGATCGAACCGCCCGGCAAGCCGAGTTCGGAATGAACGGGCGCCTCTCCGACTGGATCGGCCGCCGGTACCGGATCGGGTACGCCTTCGTGCTGCTCTGCTGGGCGGGATGGTTCCTGCAAAGCACCTGCGGCAGTCCTCCGTACGACTACCTCGATCTCGTCGTCACGATGGACCACGTCGCGTTCTACACGGCCGCGCGAATCGTCCTCGATCCGAACATCCCGGCCGGGAAGATGTACGACTACGACGCGTTCGTCGCGGGGTACCAAACCGAGCTGTTCCCCGGCAAGTGGGCCGGCCTCGAAGCCTTCCGCAATCCGCCATTCTACGCACTGTTGTATACCCCTACGGCGTGGCTGCCGTACGAGTACAGCGCCCTCATCTGGAGTTCGATCTCGCTGATTGCGCTCGTATTCGGCGCGCGTTGGCTCGCCCCGGCGCGCCCGTGGACGGCGCTCGGGCACGCGGTCTGTTGTTACCCCGTGCTCGCCGTGATGCAGTTCGGCCAAAACAGCTTGCTGAGCTTCGCCTTGGTCTGCGGGACCTACCGGCTACTCGCCAACAATCGCCCGTTCGCGGCCGGGCTGGTCGCCGGGTTGCTCGCCTTCAAACCGACACTGCTGATCGGTCTGGTGATCTGGACGCTGTTCGATTTCCGTCGGAAGTGGCCCTGCGCACTGGGGGCCGCGACGACCATCGCAGTCCTCTCGGCCGTCAGTTATGCCTGGATACCGACTGCGTGCGAACGGTTTGTGGCGACGCTGACGGACAATATGAAATTCGATCGCTTCGAGTGGTGGAAGAATCACACCCCCCGCGCGTTCGTCCGGTTGCTGTTCCCCGAGTCCGTCCACACCCCTTGGGAAACGGCGGCGACACTCGCCGGGGCCATCGTCGGCACGGTATGGTTCGTGCTCATCTGGCGAAAACACAGGCGCGATCTCCGGGCGATGTTCGGGGCGGCGATTCTACTGACGCTGTGGGCGTCGCCGCACGCGCTCATCTACGATTGGGCTATTGCCTTTGCCGCTTGCTACCTCTGGTGGGAGCGGGCGCCGGACCGGCGGGTGTGGATCGTCCCCTTGGCGGGCTTGTGGCTGGCGCTATTGGCCTCGACGCACCTGTGCGAGGCGCAGGTTTGGCTCTGGACGAAGCTCGACCCCGGCCGAAGCCATGCCGTCTGGGAGCCGCACCCGGACGGGAATGTGGTGATTTTGCTGCAAATCAGCATCCCCGCGATGGTAGTGTTCGGGTGGGCCACGCTGCGGTTGTTACGATTCGAACGGCCAGCGGCGGGCGCAGAACAACCGCCGGCAATCGATACAAACAGTGGTACAGGGATAGTTTCCCGACCCTGATCGCGCCTGCCGAATTCTTTTTCGCCCTGTTCGGATGATTGTCATGCCTGCTCCCCGTCGCGTTGGGTTGTGGCTCGTCGGAGCCTTCGGCGGCGTCGGTTCCACGACCGCCCTCGGTTTGGCCGCGCTCGCCAAAGGTTTAGCCGAACCCGTCGGTATGGTCACGGCGCTGCCGCGCTTCGCCTCGGTCGATTTCGACGCGGCGAGTTCATTCGTCGTCGGCGGGCACGACATCCGGCAGACGTCGTTCAATCGATCCGCCGCGGAACTGATGGCCCGGAGCAATGTCTTCAACGAGAGCCTGCTACAAGCTTGCGGGCCACAGTTGGAAATTTGGAGCGCGAACGTCCGCCCCGGCGTCGTCTACCGGCCTAACGCCGTGATCGCCGCACTCGCGGATCGACCCGATGTCCGCCGCGCCGAAACTCCGAGACAGGCGATCGCGGCCATCGAACAGGATTTGAAATTCTTCGCCGCCGAGCACCGGCTCGATCAAGTCGTCGTTATCAACGTCGCCTCGACGGAACCGCTCTTCGAACTGGGCGAGGCGCAGAAATCGCTGAAGGCGTTGAACGCGGCGCTCGACCGCCACGAGCCGGCCCTGCCGACGAGCGGCCTCTACGCCTACGCCACCATGAATGCGGGCTTCGCTTATGTGAACCTGACGCCGTCGCTCGGGGCAACCACACCGGCGCTCGAAGAACTGGCGGTCGCCAAGAAGGTTCCCCACGCGGGACAAGACGCCAAGACCGGCGAGACGCTGTTGAAGTCCGTGCTCGCGCCGATGTTCGCCAAGCGCAACCTCAAGGTGCTGAGCTGGGTCGGCCACAATATCTTGGGTAACCGCGACGGGTTGGTCTTGAACGATCCGCAGAACAAAGCCAGCAAAGTCGGCAGTAAGAACGCCCTGCTCGGCGAACTCCTCGGCTACAAACCGCAATCGCACGTCAGCATCGAGTACATCGAATCGCTCGACGATTGGAAAGTGGCGTGGGATCACATCCACTTCGAAGGGTTCCTGAACACGAAGATGACACTGCAATTCACTTGGAACGGCTGCGATTCGATCCTCGCCGCGCCGCTGGTGATCGACTTGGCTCGGCTGGTATTATTGGCCCAACGCCGGGGGGAGTCCGGTGCCGTGACGGCGCTAGCGAGTTTCTTCAAATCGCCGCTGGGCGTGAAGGAACACGACTTGAGCGCCCAGTTCGCAATGCTGGATTCGTATTTGGTGTGAGAATCGGGCTTGACCATGCTCGCGCGTTCGATGACATCTCGGTTGAGCCATATCGCTGAAGTTTAGTAGTCCCAACGGGACGACAGACGATAGCCAGGGGGCCGCGGGGGACGCGGTCGGAGTCGTGGGCGGGATCGCCAGCTTCATGAAGGCCTGCTTCGTCGCCGGGACGCCGATCCGCACCCCCGAGGGTTCCAAGGCCATCGAACTGTTCCGAACCGGCGATCTCGTCCTGTCGCGCGACGAGCACGATGCGAATGGCGCGCTCGCCTTCAATCGCGTGGTGCAGACCTTCGTGCGCATTTCGCCGATCCTGAACCTTCATGTGTGCGGGCGCATCATCGGCACGACGGCGGAGCACCCGTTCTTCGTCCGGGGCAAGGGCTGGGTCGACGCGCACCAGCTTTCGATCGGCGACGAACTACAGACGAGCGACGGGCGCTGGCTAGCGTGCGCGGGCGTGGCGTACAGCGGTCGTGTCGAAACCGTGTACAACATGGAGGTCGAAGACTATCACACCTACTTCGTAGGCGACGCTGCGTGGGGATGGGATGTTTGGGCTCATAATGCTAGTAGCTTCTACAATCCAGCATTTCGCTCTAGCTCGCCTGAAGCAGTAGCCGCAGCGCGCAAAGCGTTCAAAAACACCGAGAAGACCAAATTTGTCAAGGAGTGGGCATCCTCAGCTCAGGCAAAACGTATGCTCACAGCGGACGAGTTAAAGCTAGCTTCACGCAAGGGAGTACTCCCTTCCCACCTTGTGGTTCACCACAAAACGCCATTGTATCGTGGCGGTACGAATGAATATAATAATCTCAGAGTGATGAGGCAGGACTTTCATCTCAAATTCCGAGAGCCACTGCATAACTATCAGCCAGGGATGAATACGTACGGGCCATGATTTGGGTGTGCGGGATACTTCCGGCGCAATCGCTTATTACGTTTTCATAGCGGAAAAATGTAAAGCGCAGTCGTAGTTCAGCGGGTTTCTAATACGAACGAACGGGGCGCGCAATGATCGATATCTCTACAGCTTTAGCGAAACTCCCATTGGCACCCGAATTGGACGATTATGGTAGTACTGTTTTGGAATCTCAAATCGATTTGCTCCAATCATTCGCGGAAGCAATACTTCCAGATGATTACAAGCTATTCTTAACTCGTCACGGGTTCGCATTCTGGGTAGGCTATGCCATTTACGGCATATACGATGATGCAGACGCAAGGTTTCCTAAGTCATATAATTTTTCCGCACAAACCCAAACCGTACGCGCAAGGTTGATGCACTCAGCCAACCACTACCCATTTTTCCTAAGCTCACTAGTCATCGGAAATGACGAGACTGGTGGCTACTACCTTCTAGTAATTTCCGAGGATCTCCCCGATCATTCTGTTGTTTGGGTTGCTTTCGACGATGATTGGGTTGTCACGGAAAAATGGCAAAGCTTTGCTGCATACTTATATGAGGCACCGATGTAATAATTGCGTAGTGAATGACTTGCCTCATTCACTACGGCTCTGATACGAAATTTCGGAAGAACGGTAGTCCGGCGAAGGGAGACAAATGCCTAGCTTTGCCATCTTACGCAGGCGATCTCGTACTATCACAAGACCATCACAATTCTAAGGCGTAGCCTATTCGACGACGAGCGGTCCGAAGAGCGGGGCGGGCGTGGCGAGCGGGATCGTCGGGCTGCTGGACTACTTCTCGGGGGGCACGTCGAACCGGGTGCTCTTGTCGTCGGAGTTCGGGGCGGCGCTGGACGCGGTGGACGGGTTCTTCGCGGGGATGGCCGACGCCCTGACGGCGGGGCTGAGCACGCGGGCGCGGGCGGGGATGTACGGCGACAGCGCCACCAAGAACCACCAAGGGGGCTACTTCGTCGCGGGGCAGATCACCGGCACGGTGCTGGGCATGGCCATCGGGGCGGGCAGC
>JBBRUN010000137.1:0-11237 GCA_038247765.1 Gemmatales bacterium
CCCGAGCGGTGGGCGTGAGCCCTCCGAGTGTTCGAACGGCATGGCGCATCAGTCCCTCGGAGGGCTTACGCCCACCGCTCGGGTAGTGAGTCCCGGTGCGCTTGGCCCTCTCTCGCAGGGCAGAAAGGGGGGTATTCGCTTTTGTCGCGCGGATTTGGGATTTCCACGCAACCGGGTAACAGAACGGGTGGCTCTATACCAACGGCGCAACCGCCGTCGGGCGGAAGTCGATGACTTCGATCTCGACGCTGGTTCGGCCCTGCCATTCGTTCACCTTGGGCGTGAAGGCCAAACTGCATTCGCCGCCGCCGGACATCAAGTCGTCGAGGCGATCGACCATGCCGAAGGCGACGGCGCGGATCACCGATTGCCCCTGCCGCACGCGGAACGACAAGTGCCGTTCGCCGACGCCGATCTTGCGTGGCTCACCTTCGATCTTCAAACCGCTGGCGAGGAAGCGCGGTTTCGGGTTTTCGGCCCCGTAAGGTTCCAGCAGGTCGATGTCGCGCATCAGTCCGTAGGTCAACGAACCCAGTGGCACCTCGGCGTCGAGTCGCAAGCGCGGTCGCGGCAAACCTTCGGGGTAGAACTTGGCAACGTGTGCGGCGAAGCGTTCCCGGAGTTCCCCGAGTTTGGCCGCTTCGACGCGGAAGCCCGCCGCGGCGGCGTGGCCACCGTGGCCCAACAGCAGCTCGTCGCAGGCCATGAGCGCTTCGTGCAGCGGGAAGCCGACGATCGACCGACCCGACCCGGACGACGCGGCATCGCCTTCTTTGAGAGCCGCGATCAGCGTCGGCCGGGCGTAGTACTCCGCGAGCCGACCGGCGACGATCCCGACGACACCGGGGTGCCATTCGGTGGAGCCGAGCACGATGGCCGGGGCGGCGTCGTACCCGGCGGCTTCGACCAACTCCTTCGCCTCCTTCACGATCTTCCGTTCGATGGTCTGCCGCTCGCCGTTCTGACTCTCGAGGTACGTCGCGATCTCCACGGCTTTTTTCACGCTCTTCGTCGTGAGCAGTTCGACGACGAACCCGGCATACCCGAGGCGGCCGGCCGCGTTCAACCGAGGGGCGAGTCGGAAACTGACATCCTCGGCGCGAACCGGTTTGTCGTCGGCGAACCCGGCGGCCGTGAGCAGCGCCCGCACGCCGATGGAAGGCCGCGCGACGAGTCGCTTCAAGCCGTGTTGAACGATCACGCGGTTTTCGTCTTGAAGGGGAACGACGTCCGCCACGAGGCCGAGCGCCGTCAGGCCCAATAAATCGAGGAGCGCTTCGCGCAGTTCGGGCAGCACGCGGTCGTTGTTGCTGGCGCGCTGGGCGACGGCCCACGCCAGTTTGAAGGCGACCGCCGCGCCGGACAGCCCGGCGAACGGGTACTTCGAATCGGGCAAGCGCGGGTGAACCAACACGTCGGCATTCGGCAGAGTCGCCTTCATTTCGTGGTGATCGGTGATGATCAACTCGATGCCCACTTCTCGGGCCACTTCCGCTTCCTTCACGCTGGTGATCCCGCAATCGACGGTGATCAACAGCTGCTTGCCCTCGGCCGCGAGTTTCCGCACCGCGTCGGCGTTCAAGCCGTAGCCTTCGTCGAGCCGGTGCGGGACGTAGTAGCCCACGTCGGCGCCGACTTTTTCGAGCAGAGCCATGAGGATGGCAGTACCGGTCGTGCCGTCTACGTCGTAGTCGCCGTAAATGACGATTTTGCGGCGCGCTTGGATCGCGGCCCAGATTCGCGCGGAAGCCTCGGGCACGCCCGGCAGCAACTCCGGCGGATGGAGGGCGCTCATCGGAGAATGCAGGAATCGCCGGGCCAACTCCGGTTCGCGGATGCCGCGGTTCCAAAGCAGTTGAGCCATGACGAGCGGTACCTTCGCCATCTGCGAAAGGCGTCGCAAGCCGGCGTCGTCTTGGGGAACGAGGTGCCAATCGCGGGGGGTGGGGGGCAAGCGATCCTCGCTCGTTCGTCGCCAGGCGGAAAGGTCGCGTTGTCCGGAGCGACCGTCGCATCGGGCACGGCTGATGCATCGCGCGAAACCGCACGGGCAATCCTAAGAACGCCGGACATTATTTCCAATCCACCTCGGTTGCCCCGCCGCGGACGCCGATGACAGGATGCAAGTCTTTCCCCGCGGAAGCACCGGTACGAGCGGATGCGATTGTCCTCCGTTCACCATGACCCCACCCCAGTTTCTCGGAGGTTTCACCGTGAATGCGACGTTCTTGATTCTCAGCTCGGCTTGGCTCGCCGGTGCGGAACCCGCCCCGCCCGCTCACGCGGCACCGGTTGCCCACGCTCCCGTCGTCATGAGCGCCGCCGGTTGCGGCGGTTGCGAAGCCCCCGCAATGTCGATGTCCTGCGACTCCGGTTGCGGCCCGCGCATGGGGCTGTTCTCCCGCATCAGAGCGAAGTTGAGCTGCTCGAAGAGCTGCGCCCCGGCTTGCGCCCCCGTCGCCTGCGCTCCGGCTCCGGTCGCCTGTGCCCCGGCTTGCGCGGCCCCGGCCTGCCCGAAAGCTTGCGGTACGCCGTTGATCAGCAAGCCGCTGTACACCGGCTTCCACGCTAGCGACTGCGATCCGTGCGGTAGCAAGATGGGCCTGTTCGACCGCCTCAAGGCCCGGTTCTGCAAGTCGAGCTCGTGCGACACCTGCGCCCCGGCGGCCACGGGTTGCTCGACCGGACCAGCGATGGTGGCCCCGGTGAACCCGATGCCGGTGCCGCCGAAAGAAATGCCGAAGCCACCAGTTGAAGTGAAGCCGAAGACGACCGCGAACGCCCCGGAAGCGATCCGCATCCCGGAAGTGGGCAGCACCGCCGGCAAGTACTGAGCAACCCCTTCGATGACGCGAAGCCCGGACGTCTCCCCGCCGAGATGTCCGGGCTTCGCGCACGTTCGCAGAGACTTCACGGAAAATCGCGTCATTCGAACTGGCGTCCGCGCGGGCCCGCTGTAGGATTGCACCGGGGTGTGCAGGAAGTACCGCTCGGAGACGACCATGACGAAGAGCGCCGGGGACGATCTCGATTTGGCGAACAAAATCGCGAGGTTGGTCGAAGAGCGGGGTTGGAATCAAGAAGACTTCGCGCGCATCTCCCAACTCAATCGGCACACCGTCCGCACCATTTTGAATTCGGACGCCAAGCGGCGACTCCGCAACGCCACGGTCAGCCAATGCTCCGAGGCCCTCGGCCTCACCGTCAACGAGTTGCGCACGCTGCCCCTCGAGCGGTTGCTCCCGCGGATGCACGGCAAACGCCCCGCCGACGAAGCGCTGCTGAAGATGCTCACCGCCAGCGCGACGCTCCCCGAATTGACGGCTTGGCTCGAGCGCAACGAAGAGCGCTCGGCCGAATTCAATGCCGGAGAAGTGGACGAGCTGCTGGAAATGCAGAAGCCAGGCGGGGCACTCGAACGCCTCGGCGTCGAGCAGTGCGTCGAAATGATCGAGCGCCGCCGCCGGCTGATGGCCCAAGTGCGCTCCATCGCCGGGACCGAATACCTCGAACTACTAGAACAGGTGGTAGAGTTGGTCCAGTGCAAATTGCACGCGGCCAAAGCCGACGCCGGCCGCCGACTGCGGTGACTCGCCGGGTGGAGACCCCACCCCGTGCACTTCTCGATTCTTTATTCTTGCTCGAGTCCCCCTCTCGCTTGTAGCATTCCCCTTGTAACATTCCGCGTTTTCGCAATCGGTCGCGGGGGTTCCCTCGTCGATTGGGGTAAGGACTATGGGCAACAGCGGGACAATACCCACCGGTCGGCGAACGGCGGGCCGCCCCCCGGAGCGTGCTCCGGGTCTGCGGCCCGAGCATCCGATCGTGCTCGCATTCCACGAACTTCGCGATGAATTGATTTCGACATTGGTCTACGTCCTCGGCAACCGGGACGACGCGTTGGACGCGGCCCAAGATGCGTTCCTGAAATGCTGGCGGGCGCGCGATACCGTGGCGGAAGTCCAGAACCTCCGGGCTTGGATTTTCCGCGTCGGGTTGAATACCGCGAAGGACATGCAGCGCAGCGCTTGGAGCCGGAAGGTCAAGCCCTTGGGGGCGGAGGAAATCATGCTGGTCGCCCGAGAACCGAAAACCGGTGCCGCGATCGAGGACGAAGAGTCGCTGCGGCTGCTGCGCACGGCCATCGCCCAACTGCGGGCCGACGAGAAAGAAGTATTCCTACTCCGCCAGAACGGGAATTTGACGTACGAGCAGATCGCCGAAATCCGCCAAGCCCCCGTGGGCACCGTGAAGACCCAGATGCGATCCGCCCTGCAAAAACTGCGACGAGCCTTGAACCCGACCGACGATCCCGACAACCTCGATTCTTAACCCGAACCCCACCCGATGGCCCCGGCTGTCGGTTCTCCCTCACTTCCCCGCTTCACCAACGGGAAGGAGCTACGACCATGCTGCCCCAAGAATTCTCCGACGCGAAATTGCTCGATTACACCTACGGTCTGCTCGACGCGAGCGAATCCGCCGCCGTGGCCGCGCACTTGGCCGCGTCGCCCGATTCGGCGAATAACGCCGCCCGGCTCGGGGGCCTGTTCCAGCGGGCCGCCGTCGGCACGTTCCCCGGCGTACGCTTCGACCCGAGCCAAACGCCCAAGCCAATGGTCGAACCGAAATCGGCGACGCCCGGACGCACTATGCAAAGCACCTGGGTGAAGTGGACCGTCGCCGCAACGGTGCTGCTCGCGGTCGCCGCGCTCGGCGGGCCATCGCTCGTGGACGCCCTCGGCTACGCCCGTTACCGTCAGCCGGTGGATCGCGAACTGGCCCAATTGCAGGATCTCGATGCCCAACGCACAAAGCTGCGCGACGACATCGCCAAGAAAAAGAAAGCCGCGGCGGATCGCGTGAACGACGGTAAGCAGAAGCAGACCGAACTCGAAACGATGTGGATCGCCGCGGAAGCGGAGGCTCTGAAGAAAGCGTCGGAGCGCCCCTTCCAAGTGCAGCTCAGCGGGCCGGGCACGGCGATTCCTGGTGCCCCGAACGAGTACCGCATCCGCGTCACCGACGGCGGCGGCAAAGCCCAGCCGGCGACAATCGAAGCCACGGTGAAGGACAGCAACGGCACGAGCCTGTTCACGAAAACCTTCCATCCGGAGAAGAACCCGGACGGTAACGTCCTCAAGCTGCCCGCCGGGATTTGGTCGAACGCCAAGGCCGAGTCGGACGTGTACCTGCACGTCTCGGTGGTCGATTCCAAAACCGGCTTACGCTCCGACCTCACCGAAAACCTGCGGATGCTCGAGCCGGTCTACACGACCTTCCTAACGACCGACAAACCGATGTACCGCCCCGGCGAAGTCGTCTTCTTCCGCTCGCTCACACTCGACCGTTCCAAGTTCTTGCCGCCCACACAAGAAACGACCCTGCGGTTCGAAATCCTCGCCCCGTCGGGCCAAGTGCTCCCCGGTTCGGAGACCTACGGACTCGCCAAGCCCGCCACTTTGAACCCCGCCGGCCAACTGACGCCGGTCATCGGGCCGGATGGCCAACCGATCCGCGGCGTCGGCACCGGCGCTTTCGCGCTGACCCCCGACCTCGCCGGCGGCGAATACATTTTGAAGGTCTGGGACGCCACCGCACCGGTCGAAGGCCGCAAGAGCCCGACTAAGCCGCTGGCGATCCGCAAGTTCTTGGTCAACAAATACACGCCCGACCGGCTGCTCAAGAAGCTCGAGTTCGACGGCAAATCCTACGGCCCCGGCGATAAAGTCGCCGCGAAGTTCGACCTGAAAGATCAAGCCCAAGCACTCGGGGGAGCTGAACTCACCATCGAGGTGATGGTCGACGGCGAACTCGTGAAGCTGAGCACGAACCCGGCCAAGACCGACGCCGACGGCACCGCTTCGCTGCAATTCACGCTGCCGAAGAAAGATGAAATCAAAGACGCCCGCGTCAGCATCACGGCCTCGGCCAAGGGGATCACCGAGACGCTGACCCGCAAGGTGCCGCTGACGACGCGCAAACTGAACGTCGAATTCTTCCCCGAAGGAGGCGACCTCGTGGCGGGAGTGCCGAACCGGGTCTATTTCCGTGCGACCACGACCTTCGGCAAACCCGCCGACATCCGCGGCGTGCTCACCGATGGTACCAAAGACATCGCGTCGATCGCGACACTGACCGACGCCGACCATCCGGGGGCCAACCAAGGCTTCGGGCGGTTCGAATTCACCCCGGTGGCCGGTCAGAAATACGCCGTGCGCCTCGACAAACCGACCAGCGTGATCCAACCGAAAGACGGCTACGCCCTCCCGGCCAGCCAAGCCGCCGGAGTCGTGCTGCAAGTGACCCAAGGCGTGTTGAAGCCCGACGCCCCCATCGGCGTCAAGCTCTGGTCCGTCGGCGGCGATCGCACCGTACTCGTCGGGGCCTACTCCCGCGGCCGGCCGGTGGCCCACACGACTGTGAAGCTCGAAGCGGGCAAGGCCACCGATGCCACGCTCGCCGTTACCGATGCCAAGCTCGGCGGCGTCACGCGGATCACCGTGTTCGACCTCCCCAACGGGGAAGCCGTGGGCCGGGACGACCTCAAGCCGCTCGCCGAACGGCTGATCTACCGCGAACCGGGCGAAGCCTTGAAGCTCAGCTACGCCGCCAGGAAGCCCGGCACCGGCTCGCCGATGAAGACCTTCACCCCCGGTAGCCGGGTCGAACTCGAATTGACTTCGACCGATGAAACCGACGCCCCGAAAGCCGCGATCCTCTGGACGGCCGTGGTCAACGAGAGCGTCATCACGATGGCGGACGAAAAGACCGAACGCCTTCTACCGACTCACTTCTTGCTGTCCGGCGAAGTTCAAAAAGGGGACGAGCTCGAACACGCCGACTTTTTGCTCACGAAGCACCCGAAGGCCGGGGAAGCGCTCGATCTCCTGCTCGGAACCCAAGGCTGGCGCCGCTTCGCCGAACAGGCCCCGAGCGAATTCCGCAAGACCGTCCCAGCCGAGGACGCCGAGAAACTGCTGCTCGTCGCCGCGACCGACGGGCCGATTCCGACCGGCTGGCGGACTTCCGTCCGTAAAGTGTTCGACGAATACTGGCCGAAGTACGAAGCGAGCCTGCTGGAACTCGAAGCCGCGGAGCGCGATCAATTCGCCATGCTGAACACCGGTAACCCCGAAGCCGACCTGCAAAAAGCCGATCAACTGTACGTCGGTAAGCTCAACGACTTCGGCAAGCAAGCCGTGGAACTCGAAGCGTACGACAACTCGTTGCAGCAACGCCGCAACGCCATCTTGCTGTATCTGATCCCGATCATCGGCTTGGCCGGTGCCTTCTTCACGACGCGCACCGTGGCCTTCCGCAGCGGCGCCCCGGAACGCCGGACGCTCGGCTGGGCTTCCCTCGCCATGCTGTTGCTAGCCGGTTTCCTCGGCGGTGTCGCCGCCTGGACCGGCCGCGATAACGACGCTTGGCGTTCGATGGCCAAAGTGGCCCCGAAGCCGGAGCGCCACGCTTGGTATCAGTCGGCTGAGAAACAAAACCAAATGGCGACGGCCGTATCGATGCCGATGGCTGCCGACGAACAAAACGGCTTCTTGAACCCGCTTGAGGTTCAACCGAGAGGAGCCAAGAAAGAGATGAATGCCGATGCTCGGCCGGGCGACAAAGCGATGCAGGTTCCCGACTTCGCGCCGCCCAATGCCCCCGGTGGCGTCTGGGGTGCCCCGCAACCGTTCGCGCCGATGATGATGTTGCCCCAAGCCGGCGGACCCGGTCGCGGCGCCGGCGGGCTTCGGGCACCCATGGCCAAAGGGGGGGGCGTCTTTCAGCAAGAGAATGCCAAAGGTGATTTTGAAGGCCGCGATCGCTTGGGGTTCAAACGCGAACCCATCGGCGCTCGCCTCAACCGCGGCGCGCAACTCCCGCCGACGGCCAATGAGCGCTTCGGCAATTTCCTGCAGAAACGTAACATCGGCCTCGCCGATGGTAAACAGAAGGCCCAAAACCAGTACGCCATCGGCATGATGGACAGCATGATCCCCCGCGTACCGTCGCTGCTCGTCCGCGAATACGCCCACACCCGCGAAGCCAACGTGAACGAAGAGGACGCCACCCGTACCGACTTCACCGAGACACTCCTGTGGCAGCCTGTGCTCGTAACGCCCGCCAGTGGCAAGGCGACCGTCGAATTTACCCTCGGCGACGCCATCAACCCGTACCGCGTGCTCGTCGCCGGGCACACCCTCGACGGCCGCATCGGCGCCATCACCGGCACCATCGAAGTCCGCAAGCCGTTCTCGCTCGATCCGAAACTGCCGGTCGAAATCGGCTCCAGCGACAAGCTCGATGTCGTCCTGCTCGGGGCTAACAACACCGACGGCTCCCTCGAAGGAAAGATCACCGTGCTGCCGAAGGGGTTGAAGATCCTCGGCAGCGAACTCGTCACCGTGGAACTCCCCGCCAACGGCGGCGGTCGCAAGGTCGTCCGCTTGGCGCCCGATAAACTCGACGGCCCGCTCAGCCTGAAATTGGAAGGAAAAGCCGGGGCCTACCGCGATTCGGTCGAACGCAACTTCACCGTCGTGGCCGATGGCTTCCCCGCCGCCGGGTCACACTCGGACGTCCTCGAAACCAGCGTCGGCACGAAGCTCAAACTACCGGAGATGCTCGTGCCCGGCACGCTGCAACTCCGCGTGGCGGTCTATCCGAACACGCTCTCCGAAGTTCAAGCCGGCCTCGAAGGCCTGCTCCGCGAGCCCTACGGCTGCTTCGAACAAACCAGCACCTCGAACTACCCGAACGTGCTCGTGCTCGATTATTTGAACGAAACCAATCAGGCCAAACCGGACGTCAGCAAGCGGGCCAAGGATCTGCTCGACAAAGGCTACGCCAAGCTCACGAGCTTCGAGTGCGCCGTGCCGAGCGAGCCAGGCCGCAAAGGCTACGAATGGTTCGGCGGCACCGCCCCTCCGCACGAAGCCCTCACCGCCTACGGCCTGTTGCAATTCACCGACATGGCCCGCGTCCACCCCGTCGATGCCGCGATGGTGAAACGCACCAAGGACTATCTGCTGAGTCGCCGCGACGGCCAAGGCGGCTTCGAACGCAACGCCCGCGCCCTCGATTCCTTCGGCTACGCCCCGCAAGAAGTCACCAACGCCTACATCGTCTGGGCGCTCACGGAGTCCGAACGCAAGGACGCCGTGAAGTCCGACTTGTCGAAAGAAATCGATGCGATCCTCGCGCTCGCCAAAAACGGGCCGTTCAGCAAAGATTCTTACTACCTCGGCCTCGCCGCGAACTCGCTGATCAACTCCGGCAAGAAGGCCGAGGGAATCGCGATCCTCAAAACGCTGGCGAAGGCCCAAGCCAAAGACGGTAGCGTCCCCGGCGCCGCGACGAGCATCACGAAGTCGTCCGGCCAAGCCCTGCTGATCGAAACCACCGGCCTCGCGATGCTCGGCTGGATCAAGGTCAATGAGACCGGGGAGTTCCGCATCAACTTGGACGCTTCCAGCAAGTGGCTCGGCAGTCAGAAGAACGGCTTCGGCGCCTACGGTTCGACGCAATCGACGATCCTGACGTTGAAGGCCCTGATCGAATACGCCCGCACGCAGAAGCGCTCCACCGAGAGCGGCGAAATCCGCGTCGTCATCGACGGGGCCGTCGTCGCCCGCAAGAACTTCAGCACCGAAAGCGTCGGGCCGATCGCCATCGAAGTGCCGGATGCCGAGAAGTACCACGCCAAGGGGATCGTCGATATCCGCGTCGAAACCGACGCGAAGCAACCGTACCCGTGCACGTTCTCGTGGGAGGCCCGCGCCCGCAAGCCGCAAAGCTCGGCCGAGTGCCAACTGACCATGACGACGGCACTCGACAAAGCCGCCGTGGCCGAAGGCGAGACGCTGCGGCTCTCGGCGAAGATCACGAACAAGGCCGACAAGGAACAGGGCATGGTCACGGCGATCATCGGCATCCCGGCCGGGCTGAAAATCCCCGAGGATTTGAAACAGCTCAAGGCCCTCACCGAGCGGCCCGAGGGGGGCAAGGAGACGGTGAGCTACTTCGAAATCCGCGGCCGCGAACTCGTGCTCTACTGGCGCGGGATGGCGCCGAAGCAAACCGTGGACGTGGGCATCGACCTCATCGCCGACTTCCCCGGCGAATTCCGCGGGCCGGCCAGCCGGGTCTACCTCTACTACGGGGCCGAACATAAGCAGTGGGTCGACCCGGTCGATACCAAAGTCACAGCGAAGTAACGATTTGGGGCAATCCGGCGAAACCGATTTGCATTCGCCGGAAAGCAGCTTATATTTGCTCACGCGAACAACCGCACCGAATTCGGTGCGGTTGTTCGCGTTTCACATGCTCGGCGCCGGTTTCAGGATCGCCTGCAATTGCTTCTCGTGCAGGATCAAGTGGGCGGCGAACAGGCCGAACCAATCGCGGGCGGTCATCGGGCCGAACCACGGATGGGGGAAGCGGGATCGCTCCCGATCCGGCCCGGCTTCGGCGCAAATGCGTTCGCCAACACCGGTGTGCAGGCTTTGAAACGATTCGACATCGACGCGACCGGCGTCCGGGGCGGGCTTCACATCGGCGGGGCCGCGTCGCTCCGAGATCGCCTCGCCCCGCGAGAGCTTCACGATGATCCCCGAAAAGATTTCGCACGTGATGTTCAGGTGTTGGATCACCATGGCCGGGGACCAATATCGCGAGCTGTCTTCGATGCCGGGCATCGGCGGCACGAGTACGGGCCGCTGCAAGACGTCGGCGGGGAGATTCGCCACAGCCCGGTATAGCCTTTCGGCAGTCGCACCGATGGCGATGGGTGCCGAGTCCCAAGAGTATTTCCAACGCAGCACGCGCCGACCGAACCAACGCAGATAGATGCGCGGGATGAACGGCAAGCCGGCGCCCGGCGGTTGCAAATGCGGTGTTGCCATGGCGGATCCCGGTGTGCGTATGCGATGGAATCCCAGCATTGTTAGTTTCGTGCCGCTGCGAATTCCAAACTGCCGCAAACCGGGTCGCCATGCGGCAACAAAAAAACTCACCGGGGGTGCCCGGTGAGTTCGCTTTGACGGCGTCGTGCCAATTAGCTCGGCTGGATGGCCGAACCAACTTGGCTGAAGGTTTGGTTCGATGCGCCACCGATGGCGGTGATCGCGGCGATGCAGACAACGACGATCAGGGCGAGCATGACCGCGTATTCGACGGCGGTAGGGCCGTCTTCGCGCTTCATAAACTTGAGGACTTTGCGGGCGAGCGATTTC
>JBBRUN010000138.1:0-11202 GCA_038247765.1 Gemmatales bacterium
CGGGGCTTCCGGGGGAGGCGGTGCTGGTGAGTCTTCAGGCGGTTTTCGAGCTGGAGCGGCTTTACCGGGTCGGCGGCGACTAAGCGTGGCGCATCCGCGCTGAGGAGCGTCTCGGCGAAGCGGTCGTGGATATCGGGCACCTCGACGATATGGCCGACGGGTGCTTCCTGGCCCTGTTTCTTATCGTGTATTTCACCGCGATCTACGGTAACGGAACGCGGGGCGTCCACACCGATTTTGACGCGGCCCGGGCCGACTTCAACAATGGAGATACGGATGTTGCCGGCGACGATGATTTGTTCGCCGATCTTGCGGGTGAGGACGAGCATGTTGGATCCTTCCAAGTGGGGTGTGCAGACTTCCTGAATCAATTCCTGGCACCTTGCGTGCCAAGATCCTAATCCGCGGCGGATATCAACTCCGTTGGATTCGACAAGTCACTATATGCCACGTTTCAAATCCATACAAAAATACAATCCGAAAAAAGAAATCTTTCATTCGGCCTCCGAATATGTCGATTGTAAGGGTTGATGCTCATCGATTCGCGTCCGGGTTCACACAATGGGGAGTCTGGGATGTGGAAAAACCTTGTGAAACTCGGGATCGCGAGTCTGCTAGTCTCTCCCGTATTGGCCGGCGATCCACCGCCGATCTCTGTGCCGCAAGTGCCTGATGTCAAACCCCTTGGGGCTGCGCCCAGCGGCAACCCTTTCTCTGAACCATTCTTCGCGCCGCCCGGCGGCGCGCCGGTTATGGATAAATGGCGGCCCGGTTCCGGAGCCGAACAGGGCGATTTGCTGACACCGCCGGCTCCCGCCCCATTCCGCCCGGAACGGGTCTGGTTCGCCGGCGATTTTTACCACTCCGTCGGCCAAGGGACACTTTTGCCGCCGCTCGTGACCACATCCGCGATCGGCACGGGGGCATTGAATGAACCGACGACTCGGATCGTGTTCGGCGGCGAACGGGCGCTGAATCGGTTCCGGCCCGGCCTCCGCGCGAATGCGGGGCTTTGGTTGACCGAGGATTACCGATTCGGCATCGACGGTACGATCATCTACACCGGCGATGTCTCGAGCGAATTCCGCGCTACCACCAACCCGGCCGGGCCGGTTCTCTCCCGTCCGGTCTTCCTCGGGAACTTCGGGACCCAAGTCGGCGTGCCCGTCGGCGCCTTCGCGCCGGGATCGATCTCCGCGAGCGCCCACAGCGCCGTCATCGGCGGCGATGTCAACTTCCGCTACGGCTGGAAGACTTCCGAACTCGGTCGGCTCGACGTGCTCGTCGGCTACCGCTACATGAACCTGCGCGACAATGTCGACGTGTCGACCCGCAGCGAATTCGCAGTCAACCCCATCGGCGGGTTGACTGCGGCCATCGGCGATTTCACGGTCTCCGATCACTTTCGTACGCTCAACCAATTCCACGGCGGCCAGATCGGCCTCGGCGGCACGCACCGCCTCTTCGGCCGCTTGACGCTGACGACCAAAGCGACCGTCGCCGTCGGGGTGAACATCACCGATGTGTCGATCGACGGCCGGACGACCTCGAACCTCGGCACGACCGTGGGCGGCTTGCTGACGGGGGCGAACAACGTCGGCAGCACGCGCGAAAATTATTTCTCGGTTATGCCCGAAGCCACCGCCAAGCTCGGTTGGGATTTCACCGACCGCGTCCGGCTGAACGCGGGCTACTCGTTCCTGTTCTGGACGAACGTCCGCCGCGCGGCGGATCAAATCGACACGACGATCCAGTTCCCGAACCGCCCGGCCTTCCTCGACGACACCACGACCTACTGGCTGCAAGGTTGGACGGTCGGGTTGGATCTGCGTTGGTGACTCGGGTCGGTGCCGTGATCACCAGCTTCGATGTTCCAACCGTCGGATCAAGTCCGACAACCTGGCCTCGACCTTGGCCGCAGAAGTTGCGGGCGGGATTCCGCGCACCAGCCAGTGGATGATCGAACCGACGACGCCGGCCCGATCGAGCGCCCGGATCAAGTCCGGGTCGCAGCCGGGGAACGCGCCGATTCCCGTCTCGTATAGTTCGCAGTCTCCGCTGGCGAGTTCGCCGAGCATTCGCGCCGCATCGGTCGCCGGCGTATCCCAGTCGGCAGCGCCGTAATCGATCAGACCCGTGAGTCGATCGCCATCGAAGAGAAAATGATCGCGCCGGAGATCGCGCACGCACGGTTGACACGGCAACGCCCGATCGGCCCACGGCAACAATTGCGACTCGGCACGGTCGAGATGCTCGGCGATCGCGGCTCGTGCGCGGGCTTTTGTCGAGGGGGAAAATGCGGACGGTCGCTTCGGCTCGCTCTTCCACCTCGCGAAGATGGCCAATCGATCGCGAACCGCCCGGCTCGGCGCCACTCGAACTCCGATCGACTTCCAAACCGTGTGCAGTTCGGATACCGTATGGCAAGCCGCGACGAGTTTGTCCCGCGATGGACGAATGTGAAAGTCGGCCGCGCCGGGCATCCACGTTTGGATTTCCCAAGAACCGGAGAGCGTTTCCCCGTCGATATTCGTTAGGAGGTTGGGGACGAATGCCAGTCCCCGACGCGTTGCGAATTGCATCCACGATTGCCGGCGGGAGATGTCGGACAGCTCGACCAAGGTCGGGTAGCGTTTGGCGCAGAAGATCGGTTTCGACTTGTAGTCGCCGCGCCAAAGTGCTGCGCCGCTGAACCCGCCGGCATCACCGAGTCGAGTCCAGTTCAAAGCGCGGATCGGTTGAAGGTACCTGGCCAAAACTTTGGCGAAGTCATCCACGGGTTCACCGCGCGTTCGCGCTGCCGAAAATGGGCACCACAGGAATCGGGGCCGCTTTGCGGGCCGCTTCGACCAACGGCTTCGGGTAGACGCCGAAGGCCAGTGTGCCAACGGCGCAGAGGAGAGCCGCGAGGAAGGCCGCGTAGCCCTTGGCCGGCGCCGCCGGTTGCAGCGGGGTGCGTAGGAACATCACGCCGAGCACTTTCAAATAATAGACCGCCGCGACGGCGGAGTTGATCGCGGCGATCAGCGTGAGAATCCGATACAGGTCCTTCAACGGTGTGCTCGTGGGCGTCTCGAAGGCACCGAAGAACAGCAGCAACTTCCCGTTGAACCCGGCCGTCATCGGCATGCCGATGAGGCTGAGCAAGAAGATCGCCATCAGTCCCGAAGCGATGGGGTTGGTGCGGCCCAACCCTGCGAGGTCGTCGATGGTTTCGATCGTCCGCCCCGAGTGCGTGAGGTAACCGAGCACGCTGAAAATGCCGACGGTCATCAAGCCGTAGGCGACGAGGTAAACGAGCACCGAATCGAACCCGGATTGCGTGCCGGAACCGGCTTCCATGGCCACAAGGAAACCGATGAGCATGTACCCGGCGTGGGCGATCCCGGAGTAAGCGAAGAGCCGTTTGAGGTTGTCTTGAATCAAAGCCAACAGGTTGCCGAAGGTCATGGTCACGGCGGCGATGACCCAGAGCGTCAGCGGGATCAAAGTGCGGGCCGCGTCAAATGGGGCATCCGGTGTCAGCAATCCGAAGATGCGGGCGAGGGCCACCAACCCCGCGACTTTGGGGATGAACGCCAGTTGGGCCACGACGCCGTTGGGGGCCCCTTCGTACACGTCCGGGGCGTAGAAGTGGAACGGCACCGCCGCGAGGCGGAAGCCGAGCCCGGCGATCACCAGGACCGCGGCGACGAGCGCCATCGGCGACACCGGCCCGACCTGCGACGCCTTCGACAGGGTCTCTGCGATCAACGGCAAGTTGATCGCACCCGTGAGTCCGTACAGGTAGCTGAAGCCGAACAGCAGCACGCCCGACGACAGCAAGCTGAGCATGAAATACTTCAGCGCCGCTTCTTGGCCCGCCTTCGATTTCGTCGGCAAGTACAGCAAGACGTACGTCGGGATGCTGATCATCTCGAGTGCGAGAAAGAGCGAAATCAAATCGTTGGCCCGGGCGACCAGCGACAGTCCGCCGATGACGACGAGCAAACAGCCGAAGTATTCCGGGGCTGTTTCTTTGCTGGAATCGGAGAAACCGAGGAGGACGTAGAGCGCCCCGGCACCGAGAGCGAGCCAGCGGACGAATTGTGCTACGCCCGTCGGGTCGATACTCGCGGTGAACCGGTCAGTGCTGGCGAAGGTCGGATCTTTCACCAAAAAACTGAGCGCGGCAGCGCGAGCGATGGCGCACAGCGCGAGAAAGCCGCTGAACTTGCGGCTCGACCGGAATGCGGCCAGCAGGAACAAAGCGCACGCCGAGCCGACGAGTGCCAACTCGGGGAGGAGGAAGCGGATCGACAGCGACACTTGGTCGAACAGGGCCTGGCTGGAAAGCGGATTCACTGCGTCGATCCTTCCATTCGCATTGCGGACATTAACGGCTCAACGACTTCTCGGCATTCGCCCGGCCGCGGGCCTCGTCGGTTTGCTTCACGATCGTTCCCACGTCGGCCTTCATCGACTGGATCACCGTCTGCGGGAAGACGCCGAGTACGAGGCACAAAATCGCCGGCAGGCCGAAGGCGATCCATTCGTGGGCCCGCAGGTCCCGCGGTTCCGGTTCGGCCGATTGCTGCGGCAGAATCAGCGGGCCGAAGAACACTTTCCGGAGCATCGTCATGGTGTACCACGCCGAGAGGAAAATCCCCGACGCCGCGGCGATGCCGAAGCCCGTGCCCACGCTGCCGGTCGTTTCGGGGGTGAATAGCGCCGAGAGGATCAACATCTCGCTGATGAAGTTGTTCAACCCCGGTAGGCCGACACTGGCCAAGCATATGACGAACATCCAAAAGGCGTATTGCGGGAATTTCCCGATTAGCCCGCCGAACTGAGTCATGTCTGTCGTGCGGTAACGCTCGGCGAGGAACCCGACGAGCGCGAACATCGCCCCGGCCGTGAGGCCGTGGTTCACCATGTGCAACGCGGAGCCGGTGATCCCTTCGACGCTCAGGGTGAAGGTGCCGAGCACGAGCAAACCCAAGTGCGAGACGCTGCTGTACGCCGCGAGCAATTTGAGATCGCGCTGGGCGTAGGCGCAAAACGCGGCGTAGACGATGCCGAGGGCGCCGAGGAAGCCGAACACCGGCAACCCGTGCTCCACGGCCATGTCCGGGCAGAGCGGGAGGACGATCCGCACGAGTCCGAGCGTGCCGAGTTTGGCGAGCACGCCGGAGAAGAGCAGGGTGACGGCGGGCGGGGCTTCGCTGTACGCGGCGGGCAGCCACGTATGGAACGGCACTAGCGGCACTTTCACCACGAACCCGGCGATGAGCGCGAAGAAGAGCCAGTATTGCAGCGTCTTGTATTCGTCGCGGTCGGCCTTCGCCATAGTCAATTCCCGATCCGCCTTCGCCGCTTCGTCTTCGGCCAGTTTGACCGCGAGCGCGTCTTTCCCGCTCTTGGCTTTCTCGACGGTATTCGCCGCTGCGTCTTGTTTCGCCGCGGCTGTTCGCACTTTGGAATCGTGGATGCGGTTCCACGCCGACACGTTCAACATCAGTTTGTTGATGCTGAACGTCACCGGGCCCGCCTTCGGGACGATCGGTTGGCCTTTCGAATCGGGCACGATGGTGTACTGGGTCTTGTTCGCCGAGGTCGCCGAGACCGGCGTCGGGTTCGTCAGTACGATCCCGAAGATGCCGACGAGCGTGAACAGGCTCCCGAGCAGCGTGTACAGGAAGAACTTGCGGGCCGCGTCGCGGCGACCGCCGCCGGTGCCCCAGCAGCCGATGAGGAAGAAAGCCGGGATCAACGTGAGTTCGAAACAGATGTAAAACAGGACGATGTCGAATGAGAGGAACGCCCCGAGGATGGCCGCTTGCAGCAGGAAGAGCCAAGCGTAGTAGCCGCCGGCGCGTTCGCGGATCGACCCGTGCGACACCAACACCGCGACGTACGTCAGCAGGCTCGTCAGCAGGACGAGCCAGATGTTCAACCCGTCGATGCCGACGAAGAATTGGATCGCGGGCGGTGGCAACTCGGGCGCATCGCTCGCCACCGGGAACAGGCTCCACGCAGTTTCGTAGCTGCCGGAGTCGCGGTTCGGATCGCCGGGGACGAATATTGGCCGGAAGGAACTCGCCGCCTTGAATTCGGCGCCTTCGGCCGCCGAGCGATCAAGTAATACCATGACCGACGGAATCGCGAGGGCCACCGTGAGGCCGAGGTGGAGCAGCGCCCCGAGCGAAGCGATCCGCCGGGCGGAGCGGTAGCCGGAGAGGCCCGCCAGCCCGACGAAGGCCGCGAGGGCCACCGGCGCGAAGAGCACGGCGAGAACGAGGATTCGGATCGCTTCGTTGTTGAGCATAGTTGAAGCAAATCAGCGGCTGGTGCGGAACACGACGACGGTGAGGAACACCGCCAGCCCGAGGACCATCCCCAAGGCGTAGAACTGTACGAGGCCGTTGTGCAAAGGTCGCAACAACGCCGCGATCAACCGGGGCGCGAAACTGATCAACCGCGCGATGGCGTCGAGGAACGCGTCGAACTGCCGGCCGGTCGCCGCCAGCATCTCGGCCGGTTTCACGAGCGCGGCTTCGTAGGTTTCATCGACGTATAGCTTATTCAACGAGAGCGCGTAGATCGGTTTCAACCCGGCGGGGACAATTTCCGGCCCGCCCTTGCGGTAGAGAGCGAAGGCCGCCCCGATGCCGCCGAACGCGAGCACCGAACTGAGCCCGGCGACGACCCAACTGAAGGCGTGAGGCTTTTCCATCATGTTCGTGTGGGCGATGTACCCCGTGTGGGCCGCAGCGATCGATGGCGAGCGTTCGAGGAAGTGCCCGAAGCCGTGCGTCAGCGGATCGACGATGATCCCCACGATGAGCGCTCCAGCGGCGAGCACGACCAGTGGGACGACCATGACGGCCGGGGATTCGTGGGCGTGCCCGTGGGCTTCGTGCGGAATGCGCTCGACGCCCCAGAACGTCAAGAAGTAGGCGCGGAAGGTGTAGAACGCCGTCAACCCGGCCGTCGCCAGCGCGACCGCGAACAGGCCCATGTAAATAAGATGGTACTTCGTGTGCGATTCCCCGGCTTCCAACAGCCCGTGCAAGATTTGATCCTTGCTCCAGAATCCGGACAGCAGCGGCACACCCGCGAGCGCCGCCGAGCCGATGAGGAAGGTCGCGTGCGTCCAAGGCATCAATTTCCGTAGACCGCCGAATTTCCGCATGTCGATGACGTTGCCCATCGCGTGCATTACGGAACCCGAGCCCAAGAACAACAGCGCCTTGAAGAAGGCGTGGGTGAACAAGTGGAACATTGCGGCGACCACGGCGATCTTCGGCGAGATCACCCCACTGCAGCCGAGGGCCAAAAACATGAACCCGAGTTGGCTGACGGTCGAATAGGCGAGGACGCGTTTGAGGTCGTTCTGGGCGAGTGCCAAGAACCCGGCCAGCAACGCCGTCGCCCCGCCGATGCATGAGACGATCAACCCCGCTTCCGGGGACATTACGAACAGCGGCGCGCAACGGGCCAACAGGAAGACGCCGGCCGTGACCATTGTCGCGGCGTGGATGAGGGCCGACACGGGCGTCGGGCCTTCCATCGCATCCGGGAGCCAGACGTAGAGCGGCAACTGCGCCGACTTGCCGACGGCCCCGCAGAACAGCAGCAGACAGATCGCCGTGATTGTCCCCGACGCCGGGGGGTACTTGGCGATGTGCGCGAAGAGCGAGTCGAAACTCGTCTGGTAGCCGCCGGCTTGCCAGAGGAGGAAGATGCCGAGGACGAGCCCGACGTCGCCCAAGCGGGTGACGAGGAACGCCTTCCGCGCCGCCGCGGCGGCCGAGGGCTTGGCGTAGTAGTAGCCGACGAGCAGATAACTGCAGAGGCCGACGCCTTCCCAACCCGCGAGCAGCATGAAGAAGTTGTTCGACATCACCAGCAAACACATCGCGAAGACGAACAAGCCCATGATCGAGAAATAGCGGGCGTAACCGGCGTCGCCGCTCATGTAGCCGGCCGAGAAGACCGCGATGAATGTGGCGATGAAGGTGACTGTGCAGAGCATCAAAAGCGAGAGCGGATCGAGAAGGAACGAGAAGGTCACATGCAACCGCCCGGCGGAGAACCACGTGCCGAGGTCGGCGGAGACTGACAGCGACCCGTGTCCCTCGGCGACGCCGGCGAGGACGATCAGCGCGATCACCGACGCCGAGGCGAACGACAGAATCGCGGGCAGGTGGGCGAAGCGGCCGAGGTTGAGGCAACCCAAGACCGCGGCTAGCACAGCCCCGGCCAACGGGAGCGCGGCGGCGATGAGCGCCAAACCGATGGGGCTGGAGGGATCAAGCACGGGAGGCGGCCTCCGTCGGGCTGACGACGCCGGGCTTGTGCCCCGCGACGGTGAGTACGGGGTGAACGTCTTCGATGACTTTCGGCAACGGCTCGGAATCGACCACGGAAGGTACGCCCTGTTCGCGGATGGTTTGCCAAATGCCGGAGTCCAAACTGCGACCCCGGCGGTAGAGCATGAGGAAGAGCGCCAGCCCGAGGCCCGCCTCGGACGCGGCCACGGTGATGATGAACAGGCCGAAGACCTGCCCGTTCAGGCTCCCGTGCATCCGGCCGAAGGCGAGGAAGTTCAACACGACGCCCTGCAGCATCAGTTCGGCGCAGAGGAACAGCGTGATGAGGTTGCGCCGGGTGAGGAACCCGACGAGGCCGAGGCCGAAGAGGACGGCGCCGACGACGAGGAAGTGGGTGAGCGAGATCATACGGACACCCCTTTCTTCCGCCCGGCGATGGCCACCGCGCCGATAGTCGCCACCAACAGCAGCGTGCCCGCCATTTCGACCGCCAGCAAGTGTTCGGAATAGAGCAGCAACCCGACGTTGCCGACGTTGCGGGCCGGCAGCTGGCCGTTCCCGGAATAGACGGTCACTTCGTCCCGCAGTTTCCGCAGGCTCGCCTTGTCTTCCATGCCGGGGCCGGCCATGACGTATTTCTCTTCGAAATCGTCGTTGGTCTTCTGCAATTGCAGTGTTTGCTTGGTGAAGGCGAGCAAGCGCGGATCGTGTGTGGTGGGCAGCTTCGGATCGCCGATCAGCGGCCGGAGGCGTTCGAGCACCGGTTTCCGCGGGCCCATAACACCGTTGCCGCCGATGGTCTCGGCGAGTTTGTCGTGGGCCGACTTCGCTTTTTCCTCGGCCGCGTTCGCATCGGATTCGACGAGTGCCGCATCGAGCTGGATCCGGACTTCCCGGAGTGCGATTCGATCGTCTTTCGTCAGCAGCGGCGCGGGCAGGGCGAACTCCGGTTCGGCGGGTTCGTCCGCCGCGGCCTCCGCCGGCTTGGATTGCAGCAGTGCGAACAGGATCAACCCGGTGAAGGCGAAGCCCGCGAGGCTACCCAGCAGCGGTTCGCGAACGCGGTCGTTTTCATTCGATGGCCCCTTCACATTCGACAGCATCAGCACGAACAGGAACGTCACGATGATCGCCCCGGCGTAGATGATGATCGTCGCGGCCATCAAGAACGGTGCGGCCAACAGCAGGAACAGCCCGCAACTGCTGAGAATCACGAAAGCGAAGGCGATGGCACCGCGGGCCGGGTTCCGCTGCGTCACCAAGAGCGCCCCGAACGCGATCGCCCCGGTCGAGAAGAGCCAAAACAGAATGTCGGGCACGAGTTCGCCGATCGGTTGGCCGAACGACTGCACCGTGAATGCGACGAAGATCGCCAGCGCCGCGACGAGGGCGAACGTGCCCAACGCGATGGAGCGGCTCTTCGGCTTCGGCAGCAGCAGGTACGTCCCGAGCACCCCGAGGGCGAGCGCGAACGCCAGTTGCAGTTTGGGATTCGAAAGTTCGGGCGGCATCAGGGGGCCATCGGGTGTATGAACATTCAAATGTAGAAATAGAGCCGGAGTTTTCACTCCAGAAGCTTGCTTCGGCCCGTTGGGCCGAAGAAGTTATTAACTCTTCGGTGCTTCCGATGCCGGGCCGAGCGCACCCGAGCGGCTGCGAACCGGGTCGGTACCGGCTTTCGTCGTGGCGTCGAAGACGCCGAGCAGTTTCTCCTTGTCGAAAATCATCTGTTCCCGGCTGTAGCCCGTGAGGTCGTAGAGGGTCGTCAGTTCGATGGCGTCCACGGGGCAGGCCTCTTCGCACATGCCGCAGTAGATGCAGCGGAGTTCGTCGATGACGAACGTCTCCGGGTATTTCTCGCGGTCGGTCCAGCCTTCGGGGGCCGGGGCGGCGACGATGTCGATGCAGTGGGCCGGGCAAGCGGTGGCGCACATGTAGCAGGCCACGCACTTCACCCGTTCGTTTTCATCCCGGTTCAGGCGGTGGACGCCCCGGTAATTCGGCGGTAGCTTCGGCTCTTGCTCCGGGTACGACTCGGTTTTGCTCTTGCTGAAGATGTGGCCGATGGTCGTCTTCAACCCGTCGTAAACGATGGGCAGATACAATTGCTCGAGGAAGCCGAGCTTCGGCGCTTCCACCCATTTGATGTCCGATTCGGCGATTGGCATATCTTCGGTGTCCTAAGTGGCGACAAGTTTCCAACTTGTCGATAACGGCTCGGTACTGGTCGCAATTTTCGGTGTAATTTCGTCGACAAGTTGGAAACTTGTCGCCACAGTCAACTCGCCATCACCCGCGGCAGCATCTTCGGAATCAACTTGCGCCGCGGGGTGTTATTCGGGGCGCTCTTCTTGATGGCGGCGATCAACCCGAAAGCGACGAACAGCCCGGTCGAAATCCCCGTCAGCACCCAATTCGACCAGCCGTATTGGCGGACCAGCATCGCGGCGAGCAAATGCAACAGCGACAGCGGGATCATCACTTTCCACGCGAGGCCCATGAGTTGGTCGAAGCGGAAGCGCGGAATCGTCCAGCGGACGACGATGTACATGAGTAGGAAGCCGAGCATCTTCGCGCCGAGGATCCCGGCTTTCAACACCGCCGCCGCGATGGGGTCAGAGAAGGAATCTTCGAGGCCGAAGAGGCTCCAGCCACCCCAGAAAATGATGCTCATCAAGAAGCTCGTCGTGATCATGTGCGTGTATTCGCCGAGCATGAACATGCCGAATTTCAGGCTGCCGTATTCGGTGAGGTAGCCGCCGACGAGCTCTTGTTCGGATTCGGGCAAGTCGAACGGCAAGCGATTGCATTCGGCGTAGACGCTGACCATGAAGAGCAAGAACGCGAGCGGTTGGAACATGAGGAACCAGCCGTTCTGTTTCTGCCA
>JBBRUN010000139.1:0-11184 GCA_038247765.1 Gemmatales bacterium
AAGGAATCTGAAAGATGCCGGAAGCGGTGTGGAAACCGAAACGGAGCACCAGATGCCCGAGGATGGCTACGAGGCACAGCGCCGCGATGACCGTAGACTTCCGGCGCCAGAGGCCGGCAAGCGACTGCCACGACCCCTCGGGTGGTTGATACTGATTCGACATCGGCACGGCTCCTTTCTGTGCGGAATGAGTCAGTTAAGGTTTGATCGCCACCTTGAGCACGCCATCCGCACGTTCCCCGAACAGTTGATAGGCCTGGGGGATCTCATCGAGCGAGAACCGGTGCGTAATGAGGGGCGTCGGATCGAACCGCCCGCATTCCACCAGGGTCAAGAGTCGCCGCATCCGTTCCTTGCCGCCGGGACAGAGCGTGGTGACGATGCGTTGATCGCCGAGGCCGGCGGAGAATGCGTCGTAGGGCAGTTGCAGTTTTCCGGAGTAAACGCCAAGGCTCGAAAGGGTGCCGCCCGGCCGCAGGCAGCGCAGCGCGCTTTCAAAAGTCTGTTGGGTTCCCAAGGCTTCAATGGCGACATCCGCCCCGCCGCCGGTCAGGCGTTTGATTTCACGCAGCACGTCCACGTTGCGGTAGTCGAGTACCACGTTCGCCCCCATGCGGCGCGACATCGCGAGCCGATTGTCATCGCCATCAACGCCAATGATCAGCGATGCACCCATCAACTTCGCACCGGCAGTGGCGCACAAACCGATCGGCCCCTGGGCGAACACGACGACGGCATCGCCGAGGCGAACCGGGGCCGCTTCCGCGCCGGAAAAGCCGGTCGAGGCGATGTCGGAGAGCAGGACGACCTGCTCGTCGGTCAACGCATCCGGAATTTTGGCGAGGTTCGCTTGCGCGGAAGGCACGAGTAGATACTCGGCCTGCGCCCCGTTGATGGTGTTGCCGAAACGCCATCCGCCCAGTGCTTCGTAACCGTCGCCGTGACCGCATTGGGAAAGGTGCCCGTAGAGGCAAGCACGGCATTGGCCGCACGGAGTAATGGCACCGACCAGCACACGATCGCCGATCTCATACCCAGTAACTCCGGCACCCAGCTCGTCAATGATGCCCACCGGTTCGTGTCCGATGATCAACCCCGGTTTCACCGGATATTCCCCGCGCAAGATATGGAGATCGGTGCCACAAATCGTGGTCAAGGTGACGCGGATCACCGCCTCACCAACTCCGGCATGGGGTCGGTTGACCTCTTCGACACGAATATCGTTCGCGCCGTGAAACACTGTTGCTTTCATCTTTTTCATATTGGTGAAGATCCCAGCTTGACGTTTCGCAACCGCAGGGCGTTGCTGATGACGGAGACGGAACTCAGGCTCATCGCCGCGCCGGCAATCATCGGGCTGAGCAACAGGCCGAAGAACGGATAAAGCACGCCCGCCGCGACCGGAATCCCCAGCGCGTTGTAAAGGAATGCGAAGAACAGATTTTCTCGAATGTTCCACATCGTGGCTCGACTGAGGCGGATGGCCTTGGCGATGTCGCGGAGGTCGCCTTTTACGAGCGTGATGCCGGCACTTTGCATCGCCACGTCAGTGCCCGTGCCCATGGCGATGCCCACTTCGGCTTCGCTGAGAGCGGGCGCGTCGTTGATGCCGTCGCCCGCCATCGCCACGTGTTGACCTTCCGCGCGCAGCTTCTTGACGTGCGCGACTTTTCCGGCCGGTTCGATCTCCGCCTCTACCGCATCCAGGCCGAGCGTCTTCGCCACCGCTGCGGCGGTTCGACGGTTGTCGCCGGTGAGCATGACGATCTTCAACCCGAGCGCGTGAAGTTCGCGGACGGCTTCGGCGGTGGTGGATTTGATCGGGTCGGCGACGGCGAGAATTCCCGCCGGCTTGCCGTCGATGGCGACGAACATCGCCGTCTTGCCCTCTTCTTGGAGCTTCAAGGCCGTGGCTTCGAGCTTCTCCAGGCCCACGACCTTTTCGTTCCGCAGGAAATCCGGTTTGCCCACCAGCACCGCACGCCCGGCAACGGTGCCGAGAACACCGCCCGCCGTCACCGAACGGAAGTTTTTCACGTCGGTAAGGGTGAGGTTCTGTTCCTTCGCGCCGCGCACGATCGCGGCGGCGAGCGGGTGTTCGCTGTTCTGTTCCAGTGCCGCGGCAAGGCTCAAGAACTCGTTCGCTTCAAAACCGTTCGCGGGGAGCACATCGACGAGTTTCGGCTTACCCTCCGTGAGGGTGCCCGTCTTGTCCACGACGAGCGTCGTCACGCGCTCCAACCGTTCGAGTGCCTCGGCGTTTTTCACCAGCACGCCTTCCTGGGCACCGCGTCCGACACCGACCATGATCGACATGGGCGTGGCCAGGCCGAGGGCGCATGGGCAGGCGATGATTAACACGGCGACGGCGTTGACGATGGCGTGCGCGAGCTGTGGCTCCGGTCCGAGCCACAGCCACACAACGAAGGTCAGCGCCGAAACCGCCAGCACCGCCGGCACGAAGTAGCCTGCGACCTTGTCGGCGAGACCTTGAATGGGCGCGCGGCTGCGCTGGGCCTCGGCGACCATGTTCACGATCTGCCCGAGCAACGTGTCGCTGCCAACGCGCTCGGCCTGCATGACGAAGCTGCCGGGGCCGTTGACCGTGCCGCCCGTCACCTTGTCACCGACCGCTTTTTCCACCGGGAGCGGTTCGCCGGTGATGATGGACTCTTCCACGCTGGAATGCCCTTCGATCAGCACCCCGTCAACCGGCACCTTGTCACCGGGTACCACGCGCAACCAGTCGCCGACCTTCACGTGGTCGAGCGGGACTTCGTGGTCGCCCCCCGGTGCGACTTGGCGTGCTGTGGGCGGCGCCAAGTTGAGCAGCGCCTTGATGGCGCTGCTCGTCCGGCTGCGGGCGCGGAGTTCGAGTACCTGCCCCAGGAGTACCAGTACGACGACCACCGCTGCGGCCTCGAAGTAGATGGGGATCTTCCCCGCGTGACGTATGCTGAGCGGGAACTGGTCGGGCAGGAGCATCGCCGCGGCGCTGAAAACGAACGCCGCGCCCACGCCGATGGCGATCAGCGTGAACATGTTCAAGTGGCGCGTCACGATGGAGCGCCAGCCGCGCTGGAAGAACGGCCAGCCAGCCCAAGCGACCACGGGCGTGGTGAGTACGAATTGCACCCAGCGGGAGAGGTCGCCATCGACCCACGACTGTCGGCCCAGCGCCGGGATCAAGTGAGACATCGCCAGGACGAAGACCGGCGCCGTCAGCGCCGCCCCGATCCAGAAGCGCCGCGACATGTCGCGCAGTTCGGCGCTCTCCTCGTCGTGCGAGCCTGCGGTCGCCGTCGTCGGCTCCAGCGCCATCCCGCACTTGGGGCACGCGCCGGGATGATCCTGCCGCACTTCGGGGTGCATCGGGCAGGTGTAGATCGTCTGGCCCGTCGCCGCCGTTTCGTGCTTCGGGGCGGTCGGTGCCGACAGGAACTTCTGCCGGCAGTGGTCGCTGCAAAAGTAGAATTTCTGTCCGTCGCGCTCGGCGTGGGGGGCGGACGCTTCGTCTACCTTCATGCCGCAAATGGGGTCGGTCGCCGGAGGCGCTGTCGCTTTTTGATTCATGAGGGCAATTCCTTTATTGACCGGATCGTTCAAGGCCCAGGACAGCACAAACGGTTCTGGCGATCATGAGTTCTTCGTTCGTGTGGATGACGCGAGCCGTAACCCGGCTGGCCGTTGTGGAAATCACGCCCTCACTCTTCGCGTTGCGTGCTTCATCGATCTCGATTCCCAGAAACCCCAGCCCGTCGAGAATCCGAGCGCGGACGGTGGGGGCGTTCTCGCCGATGCCGCCCGCGAACACCAGCGCATCGACACCGCCGAGCGCCGCCGCGAACGCACCGATCCATTTCTTGACCTGGTAGCAGAACAGCGTGACGGCTTCCGCCGCCCGCACGTCGGTGCTTTCGCTCGTCAATAAATCGCCCATGTCCGAACTGGTTTCGGAGATACCGAGCAGCCCGGACTCGAAGTTGACCATTTTGTTGAACTGCTCGGCGGTCATGCTCTCCGTGTTCGCCAGGTACCAAACCAGTCCAGGATCGAGGTCGCCGGAGCGCGTGCCCATCGGCACGCCCGCCGTCGGCGTGAAACTCATGCTCGTGTCCACCGGCTTGCCGTCGCGAACCGCCGCCAGGCTAGCGCCGCTCCCGAGGTGGGCGAGGACGACCCGGCCTTGTGCCGCTTCCGGCCCGGCCACGCTCGCCAGTTCGTCCATGAGAAACGCATACGACAGGCCGTGGAAGCCGTACCGGCGTACGCCCTGCGCTTCGTACCGGCGCGGGATTGGCAGCACGCGCGCCACCCGTGGCAGGTCGTGGTGAAAGGCCGTGTCGAAGCACGCGACCTGGGGAAGATCGGGGAAGCGCCGCCGCAGCGCCTCGATCAGCAGGAGTTCCCCCGGCATGTGTTCCGGGTCGAACGAACTGAAGCGGTGGAGTTCCGCGATCACTTCCTCGGTGATGAGCTGCGGCTGAAAATACTTCGGCCCGCCATGCACTACGCGCTGCCCCACCGCGTTCAATTCTTCACGCCCGTTTTGATCCTCGATCCAATCCATCAGCACGCGCACGGCGGCGGCGTAATCCGGCACCGCCATCGGCCGTGCGTCGTCCGCCGAGTCCGCGGCGCTCACGCGCAAGATGGTGCCCGTCAGGCCGATCCGCTCGATCGCCCCCTTCAGAACCTGTTTCGGTGAGTCGCCGCCTTTGAAGATCGCAAACTTGATGCTCGACGAGCCGCCGTTGATTGTCAGGACGCGTGGGTTAGTGGGTTTCATGGGTGTCTCCTTCGTCCGTGCGCAACCCGAGTGATGTTAGCTTCGCGCGCGTCGATTCGTAATCCGTGTGATGGATGCCGCGAATCCCCAAGCCTTCCGCGATCTCCACGAAGATGGGCGTGTTGTCGATGTAAACGATTCGTTCCGGTGGTGTCTGGGCCACGTCCAGTGCCAGCCGGAAGATGTCCAAATCGGGCTTGCGCAAGTGGACGAAGCATGAGGAAACGAAGCCGTCCACGAGCGCGTCGAGCTTGAACTTGCGAATCCGATAGGCGTTGAGTTCGCGCGACTCGTTACTCACCACGATGACCCTCAACCGGAATCGGGCCTTGAGCCGGGCGGCGAGGTCGAGCATCTCGGGGTACGGTTCCGACTGGGCAGTCATGAACTCCCAGAACTGCTTCCGCGAGAAGGGCCGCTCTGCGTAGTAAATCGTCCGGCTCAGGTAATCTTCGAGTGTCAGTTTCCCTTCCTCGTAGGTCGCGAAGTTCATTTGGTGCCGCGCCTCAAATTCGTCCCACTCCAGGTTGAAGTTTTTCGCCGCCCGCCGCCGCGCATGATGATCCCAGCCGTTGGTGAGCAGGACGCCACCGATATCCAGGAACAGGCAGGTGATCGCGTTCGTCGTCGGCATCAGGTTCTCCTTCTTCATTCGGATCAGCGCCGCCACAGGATTCGTGCGTCTTCCAGGGGCACCGCCACGACGTCGCGGTGGGGGATCACGCGCACTGTGTATTCGGCGGACGGGCGACTCGCCGGCACCGTCGCGGCGTAGACGTGGACACCCGACTCACCCGCCGACGGCCCCACACACTTCATTTCGTGCCGTTCGGCAGTACTGTCGCCGACTCCGTCGGCATAAAGTTCGACGCACACAGTATTGGGGTCGAGGTCGCCGAGAAAGAGCTGCGTATCAAAGCGGAGCTGGTCGCCGTCGGTCACCACTTTCAACTCGCCGAAGTGCAGCACGGCCCACTTCTGATCCAGGCCACGCCGCCAATCGACGATCTGCCGGCCCAGCGTGCCGTTGTTCGCCGCCCGCACTCGGTAAGCGGCGGCTGCCGGGAGGTAGCGCTGCTCGGTATACTCGCGCACCGTGCGATCGGCGGAGAACCGCGGCGTCAACCGTGCCATGCTTTCGCGCATTCGCTTGACCCACGCGGTGGGAATGCCGCCTGCATCACGCTCGTAGAACTCCGGGATCACCTCCCGTTCGAGCAGGTCGTAGAGCGCGATGGCTTCGCTCGCGTCCCAGGTGGGGTCTTCACCATGCTCCTTGCCGTCTCCCAGCGCCCAGCCGACTTCGGGCGAGTAGGCTTCCGCCCACCAGCCGTCGAGTTCCGAGACGTTAATGCCGCCGTTGACGAGCACCTTCATGCCGCTCGTCCCGCTCGCCTCCCAGGGCCGCCGCGGCGTGTTGATCCAAACGTCCACGCCCTGCACCAGATGTTGCGTCAGCAGCATGTCGTCGTCGCCGAGGAATATGACGTGGGGGCGAACCTCAATCTGCCGAATGAACTGGATCCACTCTCGAATCAAGTTCTGACCGGCGTGGTCGTCCGGGTGGGCCTTGCCCGCGATGATGAGCTGCACCGGGCGTTCGGGGTTCGTCAATAGGCGAAGCAGCCGCGCCGGGTCGTGCAACAGCAGATTCGGCCGCTTGTAGGTCGCGAAGCGCCGGGCGAAGCCCAGAGTTAGGGCGTTCGGGTCGAACAACTGTTTCGCAATGTCGATCGCCTCGGGCGGTGAGCCGAACGAGGTCAGTTGGCGGGACAAGCGTACTCGGACGTACTCGACCAGCGCCGCGCCGGCCGCGACGCGAAGCCCCCAGAGCCGGGCATCGGAGACGAGGCGGACGTTCTGCTCCAAAGTCTTCGTCGTCCCCAGCCAGCGATCCTTCGCACAGGCTTCCGTCCACAGGTCGTCGGCCGGGGCCGAGTCCCAGGTCGGCATGTGAACCCCGTTGGTCACGTGTCCGACCGGCACCTCGTCTTCGGGCCAGCGCGGGAAGAGCGACCCGAAGAGGTGTCGGCTGACTTCCCCGTGCAGCCGACTCACGCCGTTGACCGCGCCGCTGCCGTGGATCGCCAGATACGCCATGTTGAACGGCTCCGAGGCATCGTCCGGATTCCGCCGGCCCAGTGCCAGCAACTGGCCGGGGGTGATGCCGAGGTGTTCGCGGGCGTATCGTCCGAGGTAGTGTTCGACGAGATCCGGGGCGAAGCGGTCGAAGCCGGCGGGCACTGCCGTATGCGTGGTGAAGAGGTTCCCCGCGCGGGTGACCGTCAGCGCGACTTCGAACGGCTGCCCCGTCTCGGTCATGAAGTTCCGGGCGCGCTCCAAAATAGCGAATGCTGCGTGTCCCTCGTTCAGATGGCACACGTCCGGCTTGATGCCGAGCGCGTGCAGCAAGCGCCACCCGCCGATGCCCAACACCATCTCCTGCTGGAGCCGCACCTCCGAACCGCCCCCATAAAGCTCGCCGGTGATCCCCCGGTGAATCGGGAAGTTCGCGAGGTCGTTGGTGTCGAGGAGGTAGAGCTTGACGCGGCCGACTTGAACCTGCCAAGTGCGCAGCCGAATCGGGTAGCCGGGCAGGTCGAGTTTGACGTGCAACCATTCGCCGTTGGGGTGGCGCAGCGGCGTGATCGGCAACTGGCCCGGATCGTTGTACGGGTACAAAGCCCGCTGGCCGCCGTCCGCGTCGATCACCTGGCGAAAGTACCCTTGCTGGTAGAGCAGTCCGACGGCAACCACGGGAACTCCCAGATCGCTGGCGGCCTTGAGCTGATCGCCGGCGACGTTGCCAAGTCCGCCCGAGTAGATCGGCAGGGCTTCGCTCAGCATGAATTCCATGCTGAAATAGGCGGCGCAGGTGAGCGAGTCCTTGGCGCAATTCTGCTGGAACCAGGCCGGCGTTGCCGCCGCACGGCGCTTCGCACTCAAGAGGTCTGCAACGCTCTTGCGAAAAGGGGCTTCTCCCCACCGCCGCTCGATCACCGCGCGTGACGCCGTTTGGAGAACCGCCCAGGGGTTCTGCGTCGCTTCCCAAAGTTCGGGATCGAGCTGCCGCCACACTTCGTCGGTGGCATGGTTCCACGACCAGCGCAAATCGAGTGCGAGTTCCGCAAGGGAATCGAATCCTTCAACTCCCGCGGGTAAAAGGCTGTCGAGCGGGCGGCTGACATGTGTTTGTATGCTCATCGTCATTCCTAACTTTCGTGTTCGCGAGGCCTCTGGCCATCGTCCTGGGCGCAACGTGCCGTCGCTTCATCAACCGCCATTCCGCAGATTGGGTCAGTCAGTTCTCACTCGGATGAAAGAGCTTGTAAGTCTTGTACCCGCCGCCGATGTTGAGTACCGCAAATCCGTTCTGCATCAGAATGCGGGTTGCCAAGTATCCTCGTTGTCCAACCTGACAGTAGACGGCGATCTCTCGATCACGAGGGATTTTCTCCAGTTGAGAACGCAGCGCATCGACCGGGATGTTCACGGCTCCAGGGATACATCCAGTCGAGAATTCGTCGGGCGTGCGAACATCCAACACGAACGGGCGCTGTTTCTCTGGGACGGCCAAGACTGCCTCGACATCGACTTGGGGATGGTCGCCCCGCAACAGACCACCCGCCACGAACCCCGCCATGTTGATCGGGTCTTTGGCCGAACCATACTGCGGTGCGTAAGCGAGTTCCATTTCCTCCATGTCAAAGACAGTCATGCCCGCCTGGATCGCCACGGCCAACACGTCGATCCGTTTGTCCACACCGGCCCCGCCCACTGCCTGCGCTCCCAACAGCGTTCCCGTTTCCGGGTGGAAGAGAACCTTCAGAGTCATCTGCTCCGCACCGGGGAAGTATCCGGCATGATGGGTTGGATGAACGTAAACCTTGCGGAAGGGACGGTTGGATCGGCGCAGACTTTTTTCGGAATTCCCGGTCATTGCTACCGTGCGGTCGAAGAAGCCCAGGATAGCGGTACCCTGCGTTCCCCGATACTTCGTGGCACGGCCAAATATGTTGTCGGCAGCGATCCGGCCCTGCCGATTGGCCGGTCCCGCCAGCGGCACCTGCATCGGATCGCCTGATACGAAATCCGTGACCTCGATGGCGTCGCCGACCGCATAAATATCCGGGTCACTGGTTTGAAGAAGGTCATTGACCCGGATGCCCCCACGAGGCCCGACCTCAAGGCCCGCATCGACCGCCAGCATGTTCTCGGGACGCACGCCAATCCCCACCACGACGAGTTGAGCGGGCAGCCGCTGGCCTGACTGCAAGCAGACCATCAGCCCATCAGGGGTTTGTTCAAAGCCTTCGGCGGTTTGGCCGAGCAGCATAGAGACGCCCTTGGTCGCCAGATGTTCAGCGATGGGAGTCGTCATCTCTCGATCGAACGGCGTGAGTATCTGGTCATTCTTTTCGACCACGGTGGTTGCAACTCCGCGGCGAACGAAGTTCTCGGCGAGTTCGAGGCTAATGAATCCGCCGCCCAGGAGAACCGCCTGCTTCACGCCACGATCCACTGTCGCCTTGATGTGATCCACATCTTGCAAATTTCTCAATGTGAATATGCCCGGCAAGTCGATGCCGGGCAGCGTTGGTCGCATGGGCGCTGCTCCCGGTGCGAGAAGGAGCTTGTCGTAGGTTTCCTCGTACTCTCGCCCCGAAGCGAGGTCACGAACACGCACCTTCTTCGCAGATCGGTCGATGGCTTCCACCGAAGTCCGGATACGCACGTCGAGATTGAAGCGGATCCGCAACTGTTCGGGAGTCGTGACCAGCAACTTCGCCCGCTCGGCGATCTCGCCACCGACGTAGTACGGCAGGCCGCAGTTGGCGAACGACACATCTGGCCCACGCTCGAAGAGGATGATCTCAGCATTTTCCGATAGGCGACGAGAACGGGCGGCGGCAGAAGCTCCACCAGCGACACCACCCACAATCAGCAATTTCATGATCCGACTCCATCGGGTTCGCAGGACGACTTGTCTTCCTTGCACTGGTTCCATGGCATTCGGGCCAGGATCATCCCCATCCCACAAGTGTCGGTGATCCCTGAGAACAGTAGCCCGGCACCGATAAACGCCGACAGGCCGATGAATGCCGGATGCACGAGCCAGCCGAGCAACGCTCCCAGAAGCACGAGCAATCCGGCTGCGATGCGGACCTGTCGCTCCAGCGAAATTGTCTTCTTGCCACGCACGTCAACGGGACAGCCCGGCATCGGCGAAGCTCACAATGACGTCGCTTGATCGTTTGAAGCCAAGCAGTGCCGCCCGCGCCGAACCGCAGGCGGGCTGCAAGCGGGCAACTGCGTAACTCCTAGTTCCTTCAAAATCGGTAAGTCGCCGCCACGCCCGTTTCCGATGGCATCCGCTCTGCGGGAACGACTACGACCGTGCCCTTCGTCCGCAACACCGCTTCGGCCAGATCGTCGAGGACGTCGTCGATCCTGGGGTCGGAAAGATCGCCCGGCTTCATCCGCCCGGTCGCATCGTGGACTAGGTGACCTCGGGCGGTTCCAGGGTCGTCGGAAGGCTCGACCAATTCAATCTGCCCGGTCGCCGCGTCGAGTCGGCCGGGGATGACTCGGTCGGCCTGGACGAGGAGGGTGGCGATGCGTCCGGCCGTCGCGGCTCGGGCCACTTCCGCCAAGTCGTCCGACCCGAGCTGGCGTGACGCCGCCAACCCGTAGCCCTCGACCAGTCCGGCGAGTCGCTCCTGGTAGGACGGCTCGACGGCAGCCCACGCCTTCGCCCGGAGCTGGTCGAGGGCGAGGGCGTCGGGGTTGATCGACAGGTCGGCCGCCAACAGGGCCGGGTTGTGGCTGACCGCCCGGAACGGCGCGTGGTGCTCGGCCAGTGCGACCAGCAAGAGGGGGAGGCCGGACGGCCGCGAGTGGTGTTCGAGGATGCCCCGGTCAATGACCCGGAAGAAGCGGTCGCGGTCGAGATCGACCTCGTCCGTCTTCCCACCGTGCCCGTGGTACATCGGCCCTCCCGGTCCGGGTCCCATGCCGTAGGAGGCGACCGTCAGGTGCGGCTCGGTCAACTCGCTGCCGAGTGCGGCCGTGAGGGTCGATGGCACGTCCGGCAGTTCGACCGGGTCGAGCGCGTCGCGGTTCCCCACGTAGAGCTTGGCCTCGTGGCGGGTCAGGCACAGCACCTGGTAGCGGTCGACCGACTGGAGGAAGCGGATCAGGGGCTTCACGTGGAAGCTGTCGGCCACGACCGCCCGCTCCGCCACCGACCGCTGGAGGTCGAAGACCCGGAACGTGCCGGCCGCGCCGAAGACTGCCAGCCCGTCCGTCCGTTGGTTCCAGAATCCGTCGTCGCGGGCCAACGCCTGGAACTGCTCCAACAGCGGGCGAACCTCTCGCGTAGGGTACGTCTTTTG
>JBBRUN010000140.1:0-11180 GCA_038247765.1 Gemmatales bacterium
AGAGATTGTTCTTGCCGCCCGGCGCACTATGATTGGGGTACACCCCGTTTTTCCAACCGACCGTGCACCTTCGCCACGTGGTTGGGCTTTAAGCCAACGCACGCCCGCGGAGATTCTGCCATGGCTCGGACACGCCCCGACTACCCCGACGACATCTTCGACAACACGCGGATGTCTTTCGGCGACCACATCGAAGAGCTGCGCAGCCGGCTCATCAAAGCCCTGCTCGGCCTGGCCTTTTGCCTCGTCATCGGCTTCGTCTTGGATGGCATCGGCGACTACATGGGCAAGCCGAATTTCGGCATGGGCCGCCCGGCGATGCGCATCATCACCGAGCCGGTGGAATCGCAGGTTCGCAATTTCTACGCCCGGCGAACCCAATCGACGGTAGCCCAAGATAAGCTGATCTTCAACCGCACGACGCCGGAAGAGGCCGACCGCATCCGCAAGAAACTCGCGGAAAACGACAACGATCTCGGTTCGCTGACCGAAGAGGAACAGCGGTCGCTCCGCGGCGCCGACAAGCCGTTCCCGATCCTCGTGCCGATCGAGCCTTTCGAAAAAGCCTTCGGAGTGAAGCGCGTCGATGCTGACCAGAAGACCATCGAACTCGACGCCCGCGTGTACCCCGCGCACATCAGTTCGTACAGCGACGAAGGCCAAGGTTACCTGGGCACCCGCCGCTACCTCACGACGCTGAGTACGCAAGAAGCCTTCATGGTCTACTTCAAGGTGAGCCTGCTCTGCGGGGTCATCCTCAGCAGCCCGTGGATCTTCTTCCAAATGTGGTCGTTCTTCGCCGCCGGGATGTACCCGCACGAGCGGAAGTACGTCCACTATTACCTGCCGTTCAGCGTCGGGCTGTTCTTGGCCGGCGCGGCTCTGTGCCAGTTCGTGGTGTTGCCCGGTGCGGTGAAGGCGCTCCTCGGCTTCAACAGTTATGTCGACCTCGACCCCGACCTCCGGTTGAATGAGTGGCTCGGCTTCGCGATCATGCTTCCGTTGGTATTCGGGATCTCGTTCCAGACGCCCTTGGTCATGTTCTTCCTGAACCGCATCGGCCTGTTCACGGCGCAAGCCTACTGGCAGAAGTGGCGCTACGCGGTGTTCATCATGCTGCTGTTCTCCGCCATCATCACGCCGACGCCGGACGTCGTGACCATGATGTATTTGTTCGTGCCGATGTTCGGTCTGTACGTGATGGGTGTGCTGGTGTGTTACTACTTCCCGGCCCGCTGGCAGACCCACCCGCAAATCATGGACGAAACGCAAGTTGCGGTGTGAGGCCCGTTGCAGGTCGCACTGGAGTGGTCGGAAACGGTGCGAACGCCGCGAGTTATTGGATCGTCCCCTCTCGGCGTGGTCACTGCCAACTGGTTTCCATGAGCAAACGCGCACCCGTACCGAAGAGCTACCTCCGGCGAGTCCCATGGATGATCCGACTTTGCGAAGAAGCTGCGCCAGCGGCGATGCGATGGTCGGCGACGACAGCCACGAACGAAGAGGTAGTGCCGGAAGAGATCGCGCCTTCCGAATTGGGAACGATTGAAGATTCGCAGGTTTGAGCTAGACGCCCCCCAACGTTCGCCCGTTCCGTACCTTCGCGAAGCCGCCTTCCGCGCCACCTCTCCGATTCGCACTCCGATTCCTGCACGCCGCACTAAACTAGCCCCATGTCCGACTTCGACGAACCCCGCGTGTTTTTAGCCGGCGCCGGGCCGGGCGACCCCGGCTTGCTGACGCTCCGCACCGCCGAGGTGCTCGCCCGCGCCGACCTCGTGCTCTACGACCAACTCGTGCCGAAGCGCCTGCTCGACTTCGCCCGCGCCGGCGCCGAGAAACTGTGCGTGCGCGATCTGCCGGGGCACCACCCGGACAAGTACCCGCACATCTACGACCGCATGCTCGAAGCGGCCCGCGAGGGTAAAGTCGTCGTGCGGTTGAAAGGCGGCGACCCGCTGATCTTCGGCCGCGGCGGCGAAGAAGCCCAGACACTGCGCGACGCGGGCATCGCGTACGAAATCATCCCCGGCGTCACGGCGGCGCTCGCGGCGGCGGCGTACCTCGACGTGCCACTGACGCACCGGGCCCACACGAGCGCCGTGGCGTTCATCACGGGGCACGAACTTCCGCAGAAGCCGAGCAGCAAGCTCGATTGGGAGGCTCTCGCCAAGTTCCCCGGCACGCTGGCCGTGTACATGGGCATCGCCCGGTTGCCGATCCTCGTCGCCGAGTTGATGAAGTACGGCATGGACCCGGACACACCGACGCTGATCGTCGAGCGCGCTTCGCTCGGCGAGATGCGCTCGGTGACGACCCGGCTCGCCGATTTGGAAGCGGTCCGCCGCGCGGCGGGCTTGGAAGCGCCGGGGTTGATCGTCATCGGCGAAGCGGTGCGACACCGCCAGCCGAGTTCGTGGTTCGAGCAGCGGCCGCTGTTCGGTCGGCGCGTGTTGGTGACGCGGCCGAAGCACCAAGCAGAGACGATGGTGCGGCAGCTCGAAATCTTGGGGGCCGTGCCGGCGGTGTTACCCGCGATCGAAATCCGCGACCCAGATGACTGGGCACCCGTCGATGCGGCGATCGATCGACTCGCCGAGTTCGACTGGCTCATTTTCACCAGCGCCAACGGTGTCCAGGGCTTCTTCAAACGCTTGCTGACTCGCGGCGACCTCCGCCAACTCGGCAAGATCCGGATCGCTGCCGTCGGCCCGAAAACGGCGGCGGCCCTGCGCGGCTTCCATTTGTACGCGGACGAAGTGCCGAAGGACACGCACTCATCCGAAGGCTTGGTCGAACTACTGGCGCCGGCCGTGGCCGGGAAGCGGGTGCTGCTGGCGCGGGCGAATCGGGGCAAGGAGACGCTGCCAGTGGAATTGGCGAAGGTCTGCTCAGTGGAGGGCATCGTCGTGTACGAACAGCACGACTCCGTCGATACCGAGAGCGATTCGTATGCGGCTCTGCGCCGCGGCGAGATCGAGTTCATTACGTTCAGCAGTTCCAACATCGCCAGGGCCTTGCTGCGGACGTTCGACGAAACCCTGCGCGGCCGGGTTTTCCGCGGCGATGTGAAACTGATCGCGATCAGCGGCGAGACGGCCGCGGCGATCCGCGAATTCGATCTGCCGGTGGACGCCGTGGCCGGGGTCACCAGCGGTGACGGTTTGATTCGAGCCGTCATCGACCGGGCGAAGGCGGAACCGAAAGGGACGGACTGAACAGAACGGAATTTGGTCACGCCTTCTCTAACCTACACCCGGTTTGGAAACGATGAGCCTGGGATCGTACGCACGTACGTCAGCGGAAGCACGTCACTCGCTAGTAGGATCTAATTCGCGAGTTTCTACTCCAAATGCACCGGCGAACTTGGCGCGGGTTTTGAACGTGGGCGCGTGCTCGCCGTTTTCGATGCGGCTCACATACGACTGAGGGATGCCGATAGTCTCGGCCAACTGCTGTTGCGAAAGGCCGGCCTTCTCCCGGAGTTGTTTCACTTTGCGCCCGAAGAATTTGGCGAACTCCGTCGATAGCGACGCCGAAGGACCCAAATCGAGCGGCGTGGCCGTGATCGGTTCGGCCGCGATGATCTCCAGCATCGCATCTTGAACATTCGCCCTCTCATCGGGGTCGGTTTCCTTGCCCCATTCCGTGAGCAGTTCGAACAGATCGCTTCGATCCGCCTTGGACAAACTCCCGATTCGATTCATTAAGATGCTAAATGCCAGCATCATCTCACGGGCTTGCGCCGGCAGAGCGTTCATCGACTTTTGAAGGGTTTTGATCGACATCTCCAGACTCCTCGTTTCGTACGCGGAGTGCCATCTTGGCCCCCGATCCAGTGTTAGGCGAGGGAGTTCCCGCCCAAGTCACGATTCTCCGGAATACTGTTCCAAGTAACGCCGCCGACGGCTGGTCGCGCGGATTTTGTCGACTTTTGGAGTCGGGCCATCGTTCTTCTTGTTGATCACCGACAAGACTGCGATGGTCCGGGTGTCGTGATCAATACAAAAGAAGATCCGCACATTGATCTTGCCCAGCAACCCGCCTTTGTCACGGATCTCGAAGACATCGGCCACCCGACGGACGTCGATTAACGGCTGGTTGCTTGGCTCAGGCCAGCGCGCCAATTCTTTCACCAATTCCCTAAGGTAGGCGTGTTGTTCTTCTGAGAGGAATGCGATCGCTTCCTGATGCGCGCAGTCGAGCACATCCACATTCCACACATAACCTGGTGGAGGTCCCCCACCTTGCCGTACCCCTACCTTGACGGGCTTACGCCTCTGTCCGGACAGTTCGTCGGATGACATCTCAACTCCGTAAAGTCACTCGTGTGCCCCGTAATTGCATTCGTGCACCTCCTTCGGGATGAGCGGCATCCTACCGACCTTGAAATAATATACCACTTTATGCCAAGTGTCCACCCCCGGTTGCGTAACTCTCGTGAATGCGTACGATTTTGAAACCCCAACCATGGAGCGGAGTATGCCCGAGCCGATCCGTTACTGTGTGACCGTCGATACCGAAGAAGAGTGGGATTGGAACTCGGGCTACCCGACCGGACCGACGCGGACTTCGAACATCGCGTTGCTGCCGGCATTTCAAGATCGCATGGCCGACTTCGGTACGGCGGTTGTTTACTTCACCAACCATGCGGTGCTCGCCGATCCCGCAGGCCGGGCAGTGATTCAACAACTCGCGGCCAAGCCGAAGGTCGAAATCGGCTTGCACATCCACCCGTGGAACACGCCGCCGCTGGCTCCGATGGAGTCGGTGCCGGCGCGCGACAGCTTCCTGCACAACCTGCCTTGGGGCGAAGCCAAAGCCAAACTCGATACGACACTGGCCGCATTCCGCGACTCGGGCTTGCAACCGACGAGCTTCCGCGGTGGTCGCTACTCCACGTCGCCGCAGATTCAAAATTACCTCCGCGATGCGGGGGTCTGGGTTGATTGTTCGGTGCTGCCCTTCAACACGTGGGCCGACGACGGCGCGCCGGATTATCGGCAGCGCGGTCTCGAGCCGGTGCGTCACGCTCCGCGCTCCGACGGCGACAACTCTCTTTGGGAACTGCCGCTGACCTTCGGGTACACGAGGAAATCCCAGCGATTTTGGGATCGGGCGCTGAAATCGGCCGATTCCAAACTCGGTCGAGCGGCGCGCCTCACCGGGATATTGGACCGTACCGGCCTCGTTTCCAAAGCTTGGCTGAATTTTGAGAACCCGCTCGGCGAACGGATGCTAAAGTTTCTCGCCGTGCTGCGCCGCCTTCGGCCGCCGTTCGTCAGTTTCACCCTCCACAGCAGTAGCCTGCTGCCCGGGGGAAGCCCGTACAATTGCACGGACGCCGAGGTGGCGAAGATGCTCGAGCGCGCGGAGACGAGCTTGAAGATGCTGCGCGATTGGCCCGACTTTCAACCCGCGACGATGACCGAGATCGCGACCCACTTGGAGACGACGCACCGATGAGAATCCTCGGCATCAGCCCGCTCGACAAAGACACGAACGTGAGCCTCATGGAAGACGGCCGCGTGCTCTTCGCCTGCGGGGAAGAGCGACTCAGCCGGGTGAAACTGCAATCGGGCTTCCCGCACTTGGCCCTGCGCGAAGGGCTGAACCGCCTCGGCTGGGATCCGCAATCGCTCGATGCTGTAGCCTACGCTTTCTTCGATGCGCCGGAAGAATCGCGGTTGATCGCGGAATCAGTGGCCGTCGATGTCGCCGAACATTCGAAGCTTCGCGGTGAGAGCGCCCAGCTTTACCGGGCGAAGATCGACAACGGCTACGCGGTGAACCGCACGGCCCGCATTCCGGGGATCGAGACCGAAGCCGCCGAGTTCATGCCGAAGAAGGCGTGGTACAAGCGCTTCCTCTACGAACGCCTCGCCGGTAGCGCGTCCCTAGATGCCCGCGCCCACCGCCGGCTCTTCGGCCAATGGCAAACCAACGCCATCGCCGACCACACCAAGTGGAATGCGGAATTGCTCGCCGGGTTGAAGAGCTTCGGCGTCGAAAACAAGCCGCTCAAGCGATTCCAACACCACGACACGCACGCCGCCAACGCCTTCTACGCCAGTCCGTATGACACGGCGCTGGCGGTCACGTTCGACGGCTACGGCTCCGGGATGTGCGGTGGAATCTATGCCTGCGGGCCGGATGGCATCAAAAACCTCCACCGCTTCCGCTTCCCGAATTCCCTCGGCATCTTCTACGAACAAGTGACTAGCGGCCTCGGCTTCAAACCGAGCCGGCACGAGGGGAAGATCGTCGGCCTCGCGGCCTACGGCGATGCCAAACAGATCGCCGACATCTTGCTCGCGCGGTTCGATACGAGCAACGGCGACATCAAAATCCAAGGCGGGTTGAACCACTTTTTCACAAGGGCGCTCGCCGGGCACTTCGCCAAGCGCGACATCGCCGCGGCGTACCAATTCGTGCTCGAAGAAGTCGCCCGCCGGGTCGTGAGCTTCTGGATTCAAAAGACCGGCTTGAAGAACATCGTCGTCAGCGGCGGGGTCCACGCCAACGTGAAGCTGAACCAGCGCCTCCACGAAATCCCCGGCGTCGAGGGGCTGTTCGTCTACCCGAACATGGGCGACGGCGGTTGCGGTACCGGCGCCGCGATGCTCGCTTTCGGGCATGAAGTCATGAAGAACGCCGGGCCGTTCGACACCGTTTACTTCGGGCCGGACTACACCGAAGATCAAATCCGCGCCGCGCTCGACGCCGAGCATTTGCAGTACGACCGCCACGACGAACCGGAGGAACGCACTGCGGAATTGCTCGCCGACAATCAGATCGTCGGCCGCTTCGCGGGGCGGATGGAGTACGGCCCGCGCGCCTTGGGCAACCGCAGCGTCCTCTACCCGGCGAAGGACCCCGAGGTGAACCAGTGGCTCAACCACCAGCTCGCGCGGACGGAGTTCATGCCGTTCGCACCGAGTTGCTTGGCCGAGGCGGCGCCGAAGTTGTTCAAGAACGTGAGCGGCTGCGAGAAGACCGCGGAGTTCATGACGGTGACGTTCGACTGCACCGACTGGATGCGCGGCCACAGCCCGGCGGCCGTCCACGTCGATGGCACCGCCCGGCCGCAGTTGGTGACGCCGCAGAGCAACCCGAGCTACCACAAGCTGATCTCGGCCTACGAGCGCCGCACGGGTATTCCCGTGGTCATCAACACCAGTTTCAACATGCACGAGGAGCCGATCATCTGCACCCCGCAGGACGCGGTGCGGGCCTTCTTGCTCGGCAACCTCGACTACCTCGCGGCAGGGCCGTTCTTGGTACCGCACCCCAAGTTGAACGAGAACCGAGCCGACCGGGAGAAATCGAAGCGCGAGTTGGCGGCGGTCTGAACTGTCGTCTGATGGCTATCAACTGTTCAAAACATCATCAGGTGATAGACAGCAGGCGACAGATCTCAGTTATACATCCTTGCGGCGGAAGCCGATCAACCCCACGGCGGCGCCCAAGCACGTCGCGATGAGAAAGCCGCCGATGACCCGGCCGACGCGGTATTCGTCGAAGTTTCCGCGCAGGATCACCCGCATCTGGGCGATGACGTAACTCGGCGAGGGGAACGGTTCCGGCAAGAACGAGCAGAGCAAAATCGCCCCGTACAGGATCATCCAGAAGACCGTGATGGCGATCACGGTGCCGTTGGCGAGGGCGCCGATGGTGACTCCCCACGCGATCACGCAAGCCAGCGCCGCCAGGGCGATGGCCGTGGCGGCGATGCCGCCCGTGAGCGACACATCCGGATCGAGTAAATAGTGGTAACCGGTGAGGATCAACGCCGACAACACCGCGAAGGTGCCGAGGACGACGACCGTGCGGGCGTGCCACTTGGCCATGAAGTACTGATGTCGGCTGATGCCCCGGCAAAGCACGGCGTCGGCGACGGTGGCCCGTTCCGAACTCACGGCGCTGACGGACAACAGCGCCACGAAGGCTAGGCTCGCCACAGCGACGCCGCGGAGCAAGTCGCCGGTTTGCATCGAGGCCGATTGCACGATGCCCGCTTCGTGGTGAATGCCGTACTTGTACAGGCCGTAGCCTGTCGCCGAGAGCAGCGACAGCAGCACCCACAAGCGGAAGACCCAACTGTTGGCGGTCTGGCGCAGGTCGGTTTGCAGCACGGCCCAGTAGGGCAGGAGGCGGTTGAAGCGGATCGGGGTCGCGGTCGCATCCATGCGATAACCTGCTGGGTGAAACCTGAGCGGTGGGCGTCAGCCCTCCGAGTTTTCTGAACACATCGACCTTCAAATCCTCGGAGGGCTGACGCCCACCGCTCGGGAATATTTCACGCCGGCGGGGCCATCGACGCCATCCACGCATCCATCGCGGCTTGCATCTCGGCTTCGGTCATATCTTTTTTGTGCGTGCCGATGGTCCACTTGTGGCCCGACGGATCGACCACCGAACCGCTGCGGTCGCCGTAGAACTGGTCTTCGATCGGCCGATCCACGGTCGCCCCGGCCGCGAGGGCCATAGCGTAGGACGCGTCGCAATCGTCGGTGTAAAACATCAGGCCCGACGCCGTGCCGCCCAGCGTCAGAGGGCTTTTGTTTCCCCACTCGGGGTTCTCGTCGCCGAACATGAACGGCGAGCCGTTGATCTTCATCTCGGCATGGGCGATGCCGCCGCCCGGCATGGTCAACTTCAACACCAGCACTGCGCCGAACGCTTTTTCGTAAAACCCGATGGCGTCCGTGCCGCCACGGACGGTCAGGTACGGGGTGATCCCAGTGGACATGATGTGGCTCCGGAAGCTTGACTGTTCATAACGCCACAGTGAACAATACCACATTAATTAGCGCGCGGCGCGGAAAATCCGGTAAGATTTTCCGAATCGCCGCTCACGCCGCCTCGGCCGTCTGATAAAGTCGGGTGAAGCCGCGCTGTTCTTCTTTTTCGACCATGTCCAAGTAGGCCTGTTCGGTCTGCATGCCGACGCTGCGGACGCTGACCAAAACGACTTTGTTGTCGGCCATGGTCTGGAAGACCATCGCCATGACGGCCGTGTTCAGCACGTCGTCCACCAATTTCAGCTCCAAGCGGCGGTGCCGGAGGATCGCCGAGCCGACTTCTTTCATCACGCGGATCTGCCCGACCGTCTTGGCGATCGACTTTTGATCGCCTTCGATGTCGAACTCGTAATGGTTCTTGCGGATGCGGCCCTTCAAATCTTGCAGCGACCCGTGGAAAATCAGTTGGCCCTTGTTCAATACCGCGGCGTGATTGCAAACTTCGTCCACGTCGGTGAGGTTGTGGCTGCTCAGGATCAAGGTTTTGTCGGCCGCGAGGCGCTTGATCAATTCGAGCATCGACCGGCGGGCTTCGATGTCGAGGCCGTGCGTCGGTTCGTCCCAGATCAAGAGGTCGGGTTCGTTGATCAAACTCGCGGCGACGGCCAACCGTGCAGTCATGCCCGGTGTGAAGTAAGCGATCGGTTCTCCAGCGTGCGGCAACAAATCGACGGCGCGGATCAGCGAGGCGAGTTTCGGCTTGCGCGAATTCGCGGCCATGCCGAAGAGCCGGCCGATGTAATCGAGGTAAACGATGGGCGTCATGCCCTTCGGAAACTGCGGATTCGTGGGGATGTAGCCGATGCGGCGGCGCAGATTCGCGGCATTGGGGCTCATCGGGCTGCCGAAGACTTTCGCCCAGCCGGCGGTCGGCGTGTGCAATCCGAGGATCAATCTCAGGAAGGTCGTTTTGCCCGCGCCGTTGGGGCCGAGCAGGCCCAATACCGTCCCCGGCTCGATGGCCAGAGTGGCGTCGTTCAAAGCGATTTGGCGGTTCTGGTAGATCTTCGTCAGGTGCGACGTCTCGATCACCAGCGCCGCGGCATCCGTGGCCACAGCCATCCCCATCGGTGGTTCAGCAATTCCGGAGGAATAGCGAAGCGGCGGGGTGCGCACAAGTGGAAAAACCGGGGTTGTCTCAACCCGCGTGGTACACCCAACCCTCGGGCAATTCGCCGGCCGGCTCTTCCGATTCCACGGCAGCGGATTCGTCGTTTTCCGCCAGCCGCAGTTCCAAGCAATGCCGGGCGATGATGAGGAAGCCGCCGTACCAGAGCCAGGTGAAGCGGAACAAATTGTGGCCGAAGTTGCCGAGGAACAGCAGCAGGAAGACCGACAGTCCGACAGCGGAGGGGATCTCCGTCAACAGGTCGTTGGGCCGCGGTTCGAGTTGTTTGCGGATCGCCCGGCAGCGGTAGAGATTCCATCCGAAGCCAGCGATGACTCCGCCGAAAGCGAGTACGCCGAGGGAGCCGAGTTCGCCCATGATTTGCCCGTAGAGGTTGTGGGCTTCGATGGCGCTGCCGGTAGCGGGTCGCCACGCCCCGGGGCCGACGCCGGATAGCGGACTTCGCCCCCAGAGTTCGATTCCGATCAAGAATCCTTCGATGCGACCTTCTCCCGATTCTTTCGCGTTCGCCGGGCCGACCTCCGGGTTGACGATCGTCTCGAAGCGATTCTGCAACGAGTCGGGCAAAGCGACGAAGGCCAAGGGCGCCGCGGCCGCGAACAGTATTATCCAGAGGAATCGCTTGCGATGGCCGAGGATCAAGATCATCGAGCAGAGCAGCAGCCCGAGCAGCGACCCGCGCGACCCGGTCAGCAAGAGACAGAGCACTGCTAAGCCCGCGTAGGCGACGATCAGCAATTGTCCGCGCCGCCCGGCCCAACCGCTGCGCCAGAGCGCCGGGAGGAACGGCAGCGAATAGACGATGCTCGCGCCGAAACTGTTCGGGTCGCCGTGGGTGCTGTCGACGCCGATCATCCGCGAGATGCCCATGCGGTGCGTGTACCGGCCTCCCATGTACTCCTTCAGCGAGTGGGCGAGGTACAATCCCATCACGAAGACGAACCCCACGACCATCCGTTTCAAACCTTTTTCGTCGTGCACGGTCGTGACGAGCAAGAAATAGAAGACGAGGATCTTGAACCAGTCTTCGACCAATGGCTGCGAGCGATCCATCCACGGGCTGAGCACCCAGCAGGTCAACACCGCGAGTGCCAAGCCGGCGTAGGCGAAATGTTGCGGGTTCGGCAACCAGCGCTTACCCGAGTGAATCATCCACACGCCCATGGTGAAGAGCATGTAGACGCGTTCGAAGCGGAGGTCGCCGAGCCACGGCCAGACCTCGAAGGGACGGTCGATGAACAGGAACA
>JBBRUN010000141.1:0-11160 GCA_038247765.1 Gemmatales bacterium
GTCCCCTCGACGTGTTCCTTACCCCGATCTGCTCCAGCAAAACGGTGAAAGAGTCCATGCCCTCCATGACGGCTTTTATGAATCCTATCGCCGAAACTTCTCCCGAACTGGCCCATACCCGTCCGGCGGCAGACGTGCTGGCAGCCCTCGGATCCGACCCGGATCGTGGACTTCCCGAAGCGGCGGTAGGGCCTTTGCGGCATCGTCATGGGCGGAATGCTCTGGCGGAGGCCCCGCCCGCCCCGGCGTGGCGGCAGTTCTTGGCACAGTTCGAGGAGCCGGTCGTCTGGCTCTTGCTGGCCGCCGCGGTTATCGCCGCCGTCCTCGCCGAGTGGGCCGACTTGGCCGCAATCCTTGCTATCGTAGGGCTAAACGCCGTGCTCGGGTTCGTTCAGCAACGAAAGGCCGAGAGCGCGTTGGCAGCATTGCGACGGATGTCCTCTCCGACCGCCAAGGCGGTTCGCGGGGGTTCTCTGCAAGTAATCCCGGCCCACGACCTGGTACCCGGGGATCGGGTCGAGTTGGAGGCCGGGGACCAAGTGCCGGCGGACGTCCGGTTGGTTCGCGGGTTCGGCTTCCGGGTGACCGAGGCGGCTCTCACCGGGGAGTCTGCCGCAGTAGATAAGAACCCGACCGCGGTAATGGCGGACGGGACTGAGCTGGGCGATCGCCGGAACATGGCCTACCTTGGAACGGTGGTCGCGGCCGGGAAGGCGACCGGGGTGGTTGTCGCCACAGGCATGGATACCGAACTCGGGCGGATCGCCGGGCTTCTCCGTGCCCAGAAGCCGGAGCCGACCCCACTCCAGCGGCGGCTGGCCCGGCTCGGGAAACACATCGTTGTGCTCTGCCTGATTCTCGTCGCCCTCATCGCGGCCCTCCAACTGGCCCGCGGGGAGGGGCTGCTGAAAACATTCCGGCTGGCCGTCAGCTTGGCCGTGGCGGCGGTGCCGGAGGGACTGCCGGCGGTCGTCACCATCACCTTGGCGCTCGGCCTCCAGCGGATGATCCGACGGAACGCTCTGATCCGCCGGCTGGCGAGTGTCGAAACGCTCGGGTCTGTCACCGTCATCTGCTCGGACAAGACCGGGACGCTGACCCGCAACGAGATGACCGTCCGGGAAATGTTCGCCGGAGGTGCGCGGTTCGACGCGACCGGGCTCGGTTACGGCCCCGACGGCGGGTTCGTGTCGGCTGGGCGGGCGAACGGGGAGGCGATCCGGCCGGCCAGCGAGCCGGACCTGTTGAAATCCCTCGCGGCGGGGGCTTGGTGCAACCACGCCAAGGTGGTTTTGGCTGCCGACGGCGCGGGCTGGCAGGCAATCGGCGATCCCACCGAGGCGGCCCTTGTGGTGGCTGCCCGGAAGGCCGGGGTAGCAGCCGGGGTGGACGGGTACGAGACGGTCGCCGAGGTGCCGTTCGACTCCGACCGGAAGGCCATGTCGGTGGTCGTCCGTGGCCCGGACGGCGACCACACGGCGTACACGAAGGGGGCACCGGAGGTCGTCCTCGCGAAGTGTACTTTCATTCGCTGGTCGGGGCAGAATTTACCGCTGACCGACGCCCACCGGGCTGCGATTCAGGCTGCTGCCGCCGAGATGGCCGGCCGCGCTCTGCGCGTGATCGGTCTGGCGTACCGGGACGGGGCGGACCCGACCGAAGGAGAGTTGGTTGAGCGGGACATGGTGTTCGCCGGGCTGGCCGGAATGATCGACCCGCCGCGGGACGAGGCGAAGGAGGCTGTCCGGCGATGCCGCGACGCCGGCATCCGCCCGGTCATGATCACTGGCGACCACCCGGCAACGGCACTAGCCATCGCCCGCGAACTTGGCATCGCTGAACCGGGCGACCGCGCCGTCAACGGCTACGAACTGGAGACGATGACGGATGCGAACCTGGCGACCGTAGTTGGCACCGTGGCCGTTTACGCCCGGGTGACGGCCGGGCACAAGTTGCGGATCGTGCGGGCGCTCAAGGCGGGCGGCGAGATCGTAGCCATGACCGGGGACGGGGTGAACGACGCCCCGGCGGTGAAGGCGGCCGACATCGGGGTAGCGATGGGGGTCACCGGCACCGACGTGACCAAGGAAGCGTCGGCGATGGTGCTCACCGACGATAATTTCGCGTCGATCGTGAACGCCGTCGAGGAAGGCCGGGGCATCTACGACAACATCCGGAAGTTCGTCGGCTACCTACTCGCGGGGAACGCGGGCAAGTTGCTGGTCATGTTCACGGCCGTACTGCTCGGCTGGCCTGTGCCACTGTTGGCCGTGCAAATCTTGTGGCTTAACCTGGTGACCGACGGGCTGGCGGCGCTCGCTTTGGGGATGGAGAAACCGGAACCCGGGGTGATGCGACGGAAGCCGCGGCGACCGGGCGAGCCGCTTATCGGCTGGTCCGACGCCCGCCGGATCGCAACCCACGGGGCTCTGTCTGCGTCTGCTGCCCTGGTCGGATTCTGGCTCGTCTGGCGAGGCGATGATGCGAACTTAGCGGCGGCCCAGGTTGTGGCATTCTGCGTCCTTGGGTTCGCCCAACTGCTGTACGCCTTCGCCTGCCGCAGTCGGGAGCAGACAGCCATCGGGCTTGGCCTCTTCACCAACCGCCCCCTGCTCGGAGCGCTGGTTATTTCCGCCGGACTGCAACTGGCCGTCATCCTCATACCATTCCTGCACCCGTTGTTCGGCGTGGAGGCGTACCCAACCCCTCGAGAGTGGGCGTTGATCGCGTGCTTGTCTGTGCTGCCGGCGGCAATCGTCGAACTGGTAAAGTGGCGAACGGCTCGGAACTCTCTGCCGCGTAAGCGTGTTGAACACTCGAATCATGGGGGAGCGACAAATGCCGGGCTGGCCGGAACAGGTTCTCGAAACGATTAGGGAGGAGTTCTCCGACCTTCCCGACGTGGCTCAAGTGACCCGAGTGACGCTGCGATTACTGATCGCCGCGATTCTGGGTGGCGTTTTGGGGTACGAACGGGAGAAGAAGGGCAAGGCGGCGGGGGTGAGGACGCACATACTGGTGGCACTCGGGGCCGGGGCCATCATCCGCATCGGCGATCAGGGAGAAGTGAAGGGGCTGACGACGGCGGCGGGCATCTGGCTGACCGCAGCGATCGGCATGGCTGCGGGCATGGGACGCGAAGCTACGGCGATGTTGTGTTCCGCTCTGGCTCTGACTGTTCTATCCCTGTTCCCTAAAGTCGCGGAGTCGTTGGAACGCCGTGAGTAATCGACAAAGTTGTAGTCTGAGGAACCCCGAGCTTGCGGCTGAAGTTAGTCATCTTGGAAATGCGAGTATACCCAGAGCTCTGGACGCAGACACGCCCGGCGGCGGAGCCGGTCGCACTGGCCCGGCCATTCATTGTCGGGATCGGGGCGTCGGCCGGCGGATCAACAAGGTGCTTCTTAAGGCCACGGGTAAGACTTGCAACAAACTGCGTAAATTCCTTTTGGAGAGAAATGAGATTACTTACATGACAACGCCAATTTATTACTGCGTGACCGTCGACACCGAAGAAGAATGGGACTGGAATTCCGGATACCCGACGGGCCAAACGCACGTTGCGAATATCGCTCTGCTACCCGAATTTCACAGGCGCATCACCGCGACGGGTGCCCCGGTCGTTTACTTCACGAATCACGCCGTGCTCGCAAATCCCTCAAGCCGGGAAATGATCCAACGCATTTCCCAAGAGCCGGGCAGCGAGATTGGCTTGCACATCCACCCCTGGAATACGCCTCCCGTCGCCCCGGTGGAGCGAGTCCCGCCGCGCGACTCCTTCTTGCACAATCTCCCTTGGCCGGAGGCCAAGAGCAAGCTGGACACGGTGCTCTCCGCGTTCCGCGAAGCGGGTCTCAAACCGCAATCTTTCCGGGGTGGGCGGTATAGCTCGTCGGTGGCGATTCAAAATCACCTTCGCGATGCGGGGATCTGGATTGATGCTTCGGTTCTCCCGTATTCCACCTGGGAGGACGAAGGCGCGCCCGATTATCGCGGGCGCGATTTGACCCCGCGTCGTCTGCCGCCACGCCATCCGGGGGATAAGCCACTTTGGGAACTCCCGCTGAGCTTTGGCTACACACGAAAATCCCAAGGGTTTTGGAACCGGGCGCTCAAACTGGCGGATACAAAGCTCGGGCGCCTGGCCCGTGTGACCGGGATCATGGATCGGACGGGAATTGTTTCCAAGGCGTGGCTGAATTTTGAGAACCCGCTGGCCGAACGAATGCTAGAGTTCCTGAACGTGCTCCGGATGCTCCGGCCTTCCATGGTGAGCTTCACGTTGCACAGCAGCACTCTCCTTCCCGGAGGGAGCCCCTACACGCGCACCTCGGCCGACGTCAATCGGATGATGGAGCGCGCCGAAGCGGTGTTGAACCAGCTGCGGAACTGGCCGGAGTTTGCCCCGGCGACCTACACCGCGACAGCCACACACTTAGAGAGCCAACACCGATGAGAGTCCTCGGAATTAGCCCGCTCGATAAAGACACCAACGTCAGCCTCATGGAGGATGGGCGGGTGCTGTTCGCCTGCGGTGAAGAGCGGTTGAGCCGCGTGAAATTGCAATCGGGCTTTCCGCACCTGGCCCTCAAGGAAGGGCTGAACCGCCTCGGCTGGGATCCGAAGTCCATTGATGCCGTGGCCTATGCGTTTTACGATGCGGCCGAGGAAGGCCGCTTGATCGCCGAGTCGGCCGCAGTCGATGCCCAATTTCAAGCGACCAACTCCGGCGCGTCGAACTCCCTGTACCGAACCAAAATTGGCACCGGATACAAGGTGGATCGCCGCCAGCGGATTCCCGGCCTCGACACCGAGGCTTCGGAATTTATGCCGCACAAGGCTTGGTATAAGCGTGTGGTGTACGAGCGCATCGCCAGGAATGCGAAGCTCGACGCCCGGGCGCACCGCAAACTCTTCGGCGATTGGCAAAGCGCCGCCATCGCCGATCACACCCGATTGAACCTCGAACTCGCCGCGGGACTCAAGGCCGCCGGCCTCGAGAACAAGCCGCTCAAGCGCTTCCAGCACCACGATACCCACGCTGCCAACGCCTTCTACGCCAGCCCATACGAGACCGCGCTCGCGGTCACCTTCGATGGCTACGGCTCGGGAATGTGCGGCGGCATCTACACCTGCGGCCCCGAGGGGATCGAAGCGATTCACCGCTTCCGCTTCCCCAAGTCGCTCGGCATCTTCTACGAACATGTCACCTCGGGCCTCGGGTTCAAACCTTCCCGCCACGAAGGAAAGATCGTTGGCCTTGCGGCGTACGGCGACGCCAAGCATCTCGCCGACGTGCTCCTGGCCCGTTTCGACACCCGCGATGGCGACATCAAAATCACCAGCGGCATGAACCACTTCTTCACCCGCGCCCTGGCTGGGCACTACGCCAAGCGCGACATCGCTGCGGCGTATCAATACGTTTTGGAGGAAGTCGCCCGGCGGGTCGTCAGCTTCTGGCTCCAGAAGACCGGGTTGACCAACATCGTCGTCTCCGGCGGTGTCCACGCGAACGTCAAGCTGAATCAGCGGCTCCGCGAAATCCCCGGGGTCAACAGCATCTTTGTGTACCCGAACATGGGTGATGGAGGCTGCGGAACCGGTGCCGCGATGCTGACCTTCGGCCACGAGATCATGAAGAAGGCGGGCCCATTCGATACCGTCTATTTCGGACCGGATTACACCGAAGAACAGATCCGCGCCGCGCTCGACAAAGAAGGGCTGAAGTACGAGCGTTTTGACGAGCCTGAGGAACGCACGGCCGAACTCCTCGCCAGCAACCATATCGTCGGTCGCTTTGCCGGACGGATGGAATACGGGCCGCGGGCACTCGGCAATCGCTCCGTGCTGTACCCCGCCAAAGAGCCCGAAGTCAATCAGTGGCTCAATCACCAACTTGCACGCACGGAGTTCATGCCGTTCGCCCCGAGCTGCCTGGCCGAGTTCGCCCCCAAGCTCTTCCACAACGTGAATGGATGTGAAAAGACGGCGGAGTTCATGACGATCACGTTCGACTGCACCGACTGGATGAAAGGGCACAGCCCCGCAGCAGTACACGTCGATGGCACCGCCCGGCCGCAACTCGTCACCCCGAAGAGCAACCCGAGCTACCACAAGCTCCTCTCGGCCTACGAAAAGCGGACTGGCATCCCGGTGCTTATCAACACCAGCTTCAACATGCACGAAGAGCCCATCATTTGTACCCCGCAGGACGCCATCCGGGCCTTCTTACTCGGCAACCTCGATTATTTAGCCGTGGGGCCGTTCCTCGTTCCGCACCCCAAGTTGGCGGAAAACCAAGCTGACCGTGAGAAGAGCCGACCGGGCACCAAGAAAGAACTCGTCGCGAGTTCGTGAGCCGGTAGATTCGCAGGCTTCACGATGATGAAGGAGTTCGACACGTTCGACTTCATCGCGGTGTCTTGGCACCGATGCCGAAGGCATCGCAAGCGGCTCGGAGCGAGGTGTCTACTGCCACAACTCTCAAACAACAATGTATGGAGCATTTATTTTGCGTAAGCGATGACACCTGCCGCCGTCGCCGATCGCACCCGATTGAACCTCGACTCGCTGCGGGTCTCAAGGCCCTCCGGCCTCGAGAACAAGCCGCTCAATCGCTTCCAACACCACGGCACCCCCGCAGAGATGCTCGCGTTCGCATCTGATTGCCCAAGTTCCTCGGATATCGTTCGTTCAGAAAATGCCGGGTCAGTCGAGGCCAAGGCTCTCGGCGCCGTTCATGGTGCTGGCGGCCTGCCAGGCTTGGAGGGTGATGGAGTTCGGCACCGTACGCACCGAGCCGTCGCACATCGACACGTTCACGCCGCGGGTGTGCTTGCTGCGGGCCGAGACCTTGCCGGTAGCGCTGGTGGTGCAGGGGAGCAGTGGGGTACTGACGCACCAAGGGTTGAACAATTCATCGGTGCCGGTGTTAGGCAGGTCGAGGGTCATGAAGCGGCCGCACTGTTGGTCGTCGTTGAGCATATCCCCGCGGATATCCCTGGCCGTGTCCACGGGGTGGATGATCTGCTCGGACATCATCATGGTGTTCGAAGAGCCGTCGGAGATCATGCCCATTTTGCAAATCCGGGGCAAGGTGCGCGTGGCGAAATCGATGTAACCGAACGGGGAAAAGGAGGTGGGGGCGGGATTGCCAGTATTGGGTTGACGCACGGGCCCCCAGTTGAGGGCGTAGTTGCCGCGGGCACGCCAGAATTGATCCCCCTTCCACAGTGCTCCGGGCCGATCGCTCGGGCAGTAGTACAAAGGGCTGGTTACGGCCATGATGCCGTTGAGGGTGTTGTTAACGGTATTCGTCGGCCCGTCTCTGAAGTCGACTGTATAGTCGTAGGCGTTCGACAGGGTCGTCAGTTCGGCGAACGGCCAGAGTAGCACGGGCCAAGGGGTACGTGGATTGATTTTGGCCGCATAGGGGAACTCCCCGTACGACGATTCGTAGTTGTGGGCGGCGAGTGCCCACTGCTTCATGTTGTTCTGGCATTTCATCCGGCTGGCCGCCTCTCGCACTTTCTGAACCGCCGGTAGCAACAAGCCGATGAGTATCGCGATGATCGCAATCACGACGAGGAGTTCGATCAAAGTGAAGGCCACACGGCGTTTGGGAATAGTAGTCACTAAATCACCCGATTGTGGAAAGAGAAACGCACGAGTTGTTATCTTCAGGCCGAGGCTTTGGCCTGCCGCCGGCGGCGGAACCAACCTGCTAAACCCAATCCTGTCGCACTCAGGCCGAGGATGGTTGCCGGTTCCGGAACAACACCCAAAGGCACGACTTCACCGGTGCTGAGCTGCGTTGCTGCCCCGCTCATATCGAAGTCGGTGAACGTGATCGCGGCCAACTGCCCGACGCTCAAGGTGTTCGAGGCACCGATAAAGAGTTGTGTTGCACCCGACCCGGACGCCGAGTTGCCCGGCCCGGTGTAACCGGTGATGGCGAGGGTTCCTGTCCAGGTGGCTCCAACGCTGTCGCCGAAGGAGAGCAAGGTAATTCCGGCCCCGCCAAAATCGATGGTCGAAGTTCCGGCGGCGAGGGTCAGCACGCCCCCGGTAGTGTTACCGTTGATCGTGCCGGGTGCTAACGCAAGGGTGCCGCCGCTGAGGGTTACAGGGGAGTCAGAAGGAAGAACGCTGTTCGCACCGAGGCGAAGCGTACCGGCGTTGATGGTGGTGACACCGGTGTAGGTGCTGGCGCCGGTGAGAGTAAGCGTGCCGACGCCGAGCTTGGTTAGGGTTCCGGTTGCGCTTGGAGCATTCTGAAAAGCTTGCGCGATCGTAATATCGAACGTGTTCGTATCGAATTTCGCACCGTTGGCCGTCAGGTTTGTTTCGTTGAAGGTTCCGGCCTGTATGTAAGTCGCACTCGAAGCAGTCGGTCGCAGGTAGCCACCGTCGCTGGAATCGAAGGTGATCGTGGCTGTCGAACCCGCGCCGCGTACCAGTGGAAACGCCGGCAGTGTGACTTGGGCGGTGCCGCCGATGTTCATGGCAACGACATCGTTGGTGGCAGCGGCCAGACTAGAGAACGTGGTGTTCACTGTGAACGTCCCGCCCGTGAGGGTGAGAGTGGAGTTTGTGTTCCCCGCCAACGAGCCACCAATGGCAAACCTCGTCAAAGTCACAGACCCAGCCGATTGCGAGAAGAGGTTGGTGGTGTTCACCGCGGGGAAATCCGAGGAGCGTCCGACCTGAAGAAAGCCAGGGCTGCTAGCATTGTTGGCGATTGTGCCACCGGTCATAATGAAGTTGCTTGATGTTCCCGCATTAACACCGAGGATGATGCCGCGAACTTGGTTTGTCGTATTCAGATTGATCGTTCCGCCGCTCAGGTTGAAGGTGCCAGTGGAGTTGCTATTCGCCCCGTTACCGAGGAGCAGAGCGTTGGTGTTAGTCGTGCTAATATTAAAAGTTACCGTTCCCGCCGATTGATTGACGGTACCGTTCGTGGTCGAGCCCACAAACATGGCGCTGTTTCCCAAAAAGAGGGAGCCGCCGCCGATATTGAGGGTGGACGCGCCATTCACGGTCGTAGCGCCCATGAGGGCAGTACCGTTCCGGTTGGTGATGGTGAGCGTCCCACCGCCGTTCACTATCGTCGTACCGGTGTAGGTGTTGGCGCCAGAGAGCGTCCAAGTTCCGGTGCCGGTTTTCACAATGGAGGTGGTATTCACTGCGCTGTTGTTCACGATCGCACCCGCTATCTCTCCCTCGCCTGCGGTCGATCCCTGTAGGGTCAAAACCTTGGATCCCGTCGTACTGGCGGTGAAGTCACTGGTAAACTTGAGTAGGCCGGTTCCCGACATATCAAGGATCGCCCGACCAGTGGTACTGGTGCCCCGGACGTTGATGACTCGATCCGTGGTGTCGCCGGTGCCGGTGTAGATAAGGCCCGTTGCGGTTGTGCTAAATCCAAGGCTCAAGGTGCCGTTGGCAACGCTGGTCGGAGCACCAAGGGCACTGGCTCCGGCACCGACATCTTTGATGCTGTTGATGGAAATAAAACCCGCAGTGATGTTGGTGAGACCCGTGTACGTGTTTGCACCGGAGAGAATCAGCGTCCCAGTGGTCGCGCCGTTCTTGGTCAGACTGGTGCCCGCTCCGGAGAGGACCGAACTGATCGTGTTCGTTGTATTGCTGACGGTGATCGTCGAAGCCGCGTCAAGGTTGATCGTGCCGTCTGAGAGCGTGATCGCACCCGAACCGGCTGCAAATGTCAGGCTAACGGCGTTCACCGTGCCGCTGACGGTGATCGTGCCAGAGGCGAGGCCCGTGGCCGTCAAACCGAAGTTGAGCGAATCTGTGATGAGAGTAGAGACATCCATGGGGTCTAATACCCCAGTCGTACTCGTGCTCCAACCTTGCGTTGCATTGCCAGTGGTCGGCTCGGCCCATGTTCCGGCTGCCGCCCCGAATCCCGCTGTTGTGCCGTCGTTATCCCAGTAATACGGTTGCGCACTGGCGTTGCCGCTGAAGAGGATTGCCGCTGCCGTCAAGACAGCCCACCCTAGAAATCGTTGGGTTTTCATCCCTCACCTTTCGTTCACAGATTAGTTGTTCAAAGGTTTCACAGGGGCAAGCTATGCCCAAGATGAAACATGCTTGTGGTGCGTGGAATTTCGAATACACCCCCGGCATGGGCCGAATATTGTGCAATCGCTAAAGGAGAGACTTTTAATTTAATAGATGCAGTTTCGCTCACAACCCGAAATTTCGAGTTTCCCGTCCTGATTTTTGATGGGCTTCGGGTCACTCTTTGTGAAAACGGCTGCGGTATTCCCCCGGGCGTACCCCCACCATGCGGGTGAACGCATCGCCCAGATACTTGGCCGATGTGTATCCGCTGCGTATTGCGATCTCATGTAAGGTCAGATTTGAATCGGCGAGCAGGTGCCGTGCTGTTTCCAACTGCACCCGGAGGATTTCCGCTTTGGGCGTCCGGCCTAGGGCGGCTTTGAAACGTAGGTCGAGGACACTGCGGGAGAGGGAAACATGATTCAATACGTCTTGCACCGTAATTTGACGGCATGCCCCTTCCCGGATGAATTGGACCGCGTCGGCCACCAAACGGTCGCTGATCGCCATAACGTCCGACGATTGCCGAACGGATATCCCGGACGGTGGGAAGAACACTTTCGAGGGTTTGTTGCCTTTAAGGGGCGAGCGCATCATCCGGGCGAGAATCGCCGCGGCTTTGTAACCGATCCGGTCGGCCCCGGTTTCGATACTGCTCAGCGGAGGAGATGTGAGGTTGCACAAGACGGTGTCGTTTCCAGCTCCCAGAACCGCGACATCGTCCGGCACCCGCACGCCCGCGCGGCGGCAGGCATCCAGCACTTGGAATCCACATTCGTCATTGAAGGTTACAATCCCGATCGGCTTGGGCAATCCGCTCAACCATTGGACGAAACGATCCTGCTCCTCCTCCCAAGTCAACGGTTTGGCCTTCTCCGGCTGCGGATTGAAGACCTCGCAGCGGCGGCCGTCCGCCGCGGAGATTTCCTTGAAGTGTTCGCAGCACCAGTGCACGCCCGGGTAGGATTCACGCGGAAGCATACAGCAGGCGATGTGACGAAATCCCCGATCGACGAAATGGGTATAACCGAGTCGTGCCACTTCGCGGAAATCGGGGCCGACGTAAGGAAA
>JBBRUN010000142.1:0-11158 GCA_038247765.1 Gemmatales bacterium
GACAAAGACGTCTACCTCCGCCAGGCGGCCGTGCAGGGACTCGTCGGGCTGACGCGCAACGGCGACGACCTCTTCAACGCATGGTCGCTCCAGAAGGCGAAGTACGACACCCCCGCCGTGCGCATGGGCGTCGTCCTCGCGTTGCGGCGGCTGCACAGCGCCAAGCTCGGGGCCTTCCTCGAAGACACGGAACCTAAGATCGTGGTCGAAGCGGCGCGGGCCATCCATGACAACAACGAGATGGCGCCGATGGTCGCACTCGCCAAACTTTCCGAGAAGACGGGCCTGCCCGAAGCGGTCGCCTTCCGGGCGCTGAGCGCGAACATGAAAGTCGGCAGACCCGAGAACGCCAAGGCCCTCGCGGCTTTCGCGGCCCGCTCCGGCGAGCCGGACTACCTCCGGGCCGCAGCGCTGAAACTCCTCGGCGATTGGGCCAAGACGCCGAAGCGCGACGCCATCACCGGCTTGCGCCAAGACCTCGCCGACCGCTCGGCCGAGCCGGCCGTCGAGGCGTTGAAGCCCGTCCTGTCCAAAATCTTCGTCGGTAGCGAAACCGTCCGCAAGGAGGCCGTTGCCTGCACCACCAAGCTCGGCATCCAAGACGTCGGCCCGTTGATGCTCGGCCTCGTCAGCGACCCCAAACAATCGGTGTCGGTCCGCGTCGATTCCCTCTTCGCGCTCAACGACCTCAAAGCCAAAGAACTGAGCATCGCGCTCGCCGCCGCCAAAGAATCTCAAGTGCCGAAGCTCCGCGGGGCCGTCCGGGTGATCCAAGCCAAGGTCGACCCGACCACGGCGGCGAAGGAACTCCCCGCGCTCCTCGCCGAAGCGGGGACGAGCGCCGTCGAAAAGCAGATGGCGTTCGAAGCGCTCGGCGCGCTGCCGGAATCGCCCGAGGCCGACAAAGCCTTGGCCGGCTGGCTCGACGTCTACCTCGACGGCAAACTGCCCGACGACTTGAAGCTCGACGTACTCGAAGCGGCCAAGGCTCGCGCCGAGAAGGACAAGTTGAAACTGCACGCCCCGCTGCGGGAGAAGCTCAAGGCCATCGACACCGCCGCCCGCGCCGCCGAAGCGAAGGATCCCCTCAGCCGCAACCGCGAAGCGCTCGCCGGCGGCGATGCCGAGAAAGGGCGGAACATCTTCTTGAACAGCGCGGCGGTCTATTGCCAGCGCTGCCACAAGCTCGACGGCCAAGGTGGCGAAGTCGGCCCGGCGGTCAACGGCGTCGCCAAGGACAAGACCCGCGAATACCTGCTGGAGTCGATCGTGCTGCCGAACAAGCAGATCGCCAAAGGATTCGAGAGCGTGATCCTTGTGTTATTGGATGGCCGCACAATCTCCGGGGTGCTGCGCAGCAAGACCGCGAAGGAGTACACAGTGGTGACGCCGGAGAACAAAGTGATCGTGGTGCCTAAAGATGACGTGGACACCGAGAAGCCGGATAAGTCGGCGATGCCCGAGGACTTGGTGAAGAAGCTGAGCAATCGCGAATTGCGGGACTTGGTGGAGTTCTTGAGTTCGCTGAAGCAACCGTTGCAGTGAGCATGATCGCGGCGGGGCTGACAGCCTCGCCGCTGTTTGGTCATGGCGTTAAAACGCGAACGTCAGCCCCCAACCTGTGAGCTGATAAGTGTCGTCTTGGGCGGTGTCGCGCAGGCGCAGCGTCCACGTCCCGGCGACCGACGCATTTCCGAAGGCGCCCAACAGCGAACCGGCCTCCGGGCGGAAGGTGCCGGTCAACAGTCCCGAGTTCGGCAGCGTCCCGGCTGCCAACGCGGTCGCGGCCGAGTCCGAGATCGTGATCAGCATCCCGTCGCCACCGGCATTCACGTTGGAGAAGAGTGCGAACTGCGTGCCGTTCGGCGATTGCAGCACGACTTCCAAATCGGAGTTATCCCCGCCCGTGATCGCGGCGATATTCAGCGACACCGTGATCGACTTCGCCCGCAGACTCGCATCCGAGAGCGTCCGCGGGTCGACCGGGATCGTCGAAGATACCGGCGTCGCGGCGTTGTCCGGGATGGCCACGGTCGTCGCCGTGACGATGGCCAGCTCCCAAGAGTAGTCGTTGGTGCCGAGGAAGACCCCCCTGCTGTAGCCCGGGTAGGCGAAGAAGCTCCGCAGTTCCGTCGGGCCGCCCGCGATCTGCCAAACTTTGACGTGGGCCCCGCCGGCGCCGGGGCTGTCGCCCGTGGAGGTCAGAACTTCGACGCGGCCGTCGCCATCGACATCGGCGGCCCCGAGTCGGACTTCGCCGTTGAACCCGGCGAAGGCTTCGAACTGGTATTTCGCCGCGGTGAGGTCGCGGAGGTCGAAGACGTCCACGACGGAGATATCGCTGTTCTTGGACACGAAGAGTTCGTCGATGCCGTCGCCATCGGTGTCCCCGGCTGCAACCGAAACGCCTCCTCGGTAGCCCGCGAACGGGAAAATCTGCGCGGCCGGGGCGACGAAAGTCAGATCGGGGATCTGACCGAGGGTGAAAGCGTTGCCGTAAAGTCGCACGTCCGATTGGCTGATGCCGGCGCCGGAGCCGGTGACGAGGTACGTCAGATCGCCGGATTTCAACGTGGTGACGCGGATTTCGCCGGCGAAGTCGGTGTAGGCGTAGAAGGAACTCCGGAGTTCCGGAGCGCTGCCGAGGAATGCGTCGCCGCCGACGTTGAAGTTGAAGACTTTGATGTGCCCGCGGGCCCCGGCCCCTGCGGAGACCACCAATTCGTCGAAACCGTCGTTATTGAAGTCGGCCGAGGCGACGAACACGCCCCCGGCGAACCCGGCCGTTTGCGACGCCCCGGCTTCGTTCGAAAAGGCGAAAAAGCTGGCGATTTCGACCGCCGTGCCGAGGTAGAGGGAGCTGTACCCGTCGAAGATTTTGACTTGGGAACCGCTGCCGCGACCGGCGCCTTGGGCCGCGATGATGTCGTCGATCCCGTCGCCGTTGACATCGCCGTTGGCGACGCGGACCGATCCGCTGAAGCCGGGGAAAGTGGTGATGTCGCCGGGCCGATTCAAAAACGTGGACGATCCACCGGCGACGGTCGAGGCGTCGTAAGTGCGGACGTACGGCTCGGCCGGGCTCGTCGCGCCGCCGACACCGGTGAGGAAAAATCCGGCCGGGGTGAGGCGATCTTCGAGCGCGATGAGGTTCAGACGCATGGCACGGACTCCGAATACCCGATGGGTGGTGGGAAATGATGCCCCGATTGGCTCACCGTTGCAATACGAAATCGACCCAGTCGGCTCAAGTTCCGCATTCCCCTGATCTGGAAACGAAGAAATCGGCCGCGAGGGCCGATTCCGGATGCGCCGAGGTGGATGTCGATCAGTAACGGTCATCGCCGCTACCACCACCCCCGCCGTACCCGCCCCGGCCCTCGCCGCCAGCACCGTAGCCACCGCCACCGCCGTAGCCGCCGCGACCTCCACCACCACCGCCGAAGCCGCCCCGGCCACCGCCACCGCCGGCTTCGCGGGGCTTGGCGATGTTGACCGTCAGCGGACGGCCGTTGAAGTCTTGGTTGTTCATGGCGTCGATGGCGCGTTGGGCTTCTTCTTCGCTCGTCATTTCGACGAACCCGAATCCACGCGACCGGCCGGTCTCGCGATCGGTGATGACTTGGGACTTCGTCACCTGGCCGTACTGGCTGAACATGTCAGCGAGTTCGTCGTTGGTGGTGGTCCACGGCAGATTCCCGACGTAGATGTTCGTGGCCATGTCTGGTCTCAGACGCCCGACCCACGCAGTCAGTCAAACCGAAGGCCCATCGCGAAACGAATCGGACGGTCACGAACCCGCGATATTCCGACGGCGCAGACCCTTCCCGGTAGGAAAGTGCCAGCATGGTAGACCATCATTTTCCGGGTGCCAAGCGGATTGTCGAAAAAAGCGCACGAGCCGGGGGATCGCGCAATTGAGTAGAAATCGTGAGGATTTAGACCGGGTTACTTGATCACCGCCAGAATATCGTCTTCGGTCATGATGAGGTACTCCTTGCCATCGACGGTCACTTCGCTACCGGAATAACTGGTGAAGAGCACGCGGTCGCCGACCTTCACCTGGAACGCGGCCCGCTTGCCGGTCTCGAGCGGTTTCCCTTCGCCGATAGCGAGGATCTTGCCTTGCTTCGGCTTTTCCTTGGCCGTGTCCGGCAGGATGATGCCACCGGCGGTTTTGCCCTCGGCTTCGGCCCGTTCAACCACGATCTTGTCGTTCAATGGAATCAGTTTCATCTCTTCTCCAATGGGTTTTACGTTTCCGGGTGCGGAGGCGGTACTGGGGATTTGGAACCCGGGACTACCGTTTTGAGTGCCCGTGCCAGTGTATGGAGCAAGACGCTCTTATTAACCGGTTTCGGGATCACGCTGTAAACCTGCGCTTGGAGCGCTTGGCGGATCAACTCGCGGGTCGCATCGGCCGTGACCAAGATTGCCGGTAACAGCTCGTTGTAAATTCGTACCTGCTGGAGCGCTTCGAGTCCGGTCATCCGCGGCATGTGCATATCGAAAAAGACCAAGTGGATCGTTTCGAATTGGATGATCTCGATCGCTTCTTCGCCGCTGGTCGCGGTGATCGCGCTGAAACCGCGATCCCGGAGCATCTGCGCGAGCGTATCCCGGCTACCCCGATCATCGTCGGTGACGAGGATCGAAATCGCCGCATCGAGACCGGTCACCGTCGGATTCGCCAGTTCCGTCACCGCGACACCCCCGAACGAGCTACTCTCCGCCGCAAGTATTGATTTGAGATTAGGCTAGCAAAAGAAATGCCGGTGGGGAATCGCAGTCTCGTTGCGGCGCAATGGTCTTCCGGAGCAAGGGTTGAAGCGTCCTTGCCATGAAGTGACGCAATGGCCCTGCCGCGCCGAAAGGCGGTTCCGCGGCGATTCCTGCCGGATTGGCACGGCAATGGGTGCTGCGAAGATCCAATGTGCTGCGAGCGTATTTCAAGGTTGCACCCGTGATTATGGCAATTGCCGCCCCGGAGTGCCACGGACGGTAATCGCGGGTGACACTCGTTGTCGTGATTCCCATCTCCGCAGGTTGGCCCGCAATCATGCCGGGGAAGTGGAATTGTTCGGCTACCACGATTTCACCGAATTCCCCGCGTAGAATATCCCACTGATCCCTCAGCGATTTTTTCAGGACAATCCGCATGAACGCACTCATACTCTCGCTCGCATTCGTCACCGGGGCTGAACCGGCGGACTGGAAAACCGACGAGGCCAAGCACCTCGCGAACATCAAACAAGTGACGAAAGATTTCGTCCGCGCCGGCGAAGGCTACTTCTCCCCCGATGGGAAAAAGATCATCTACCAAGCGGAGGAAAAAGAGACGGGGAACCCCTTCTACCAGATCTTCGTGCAGGAACTAGACGGCGGAAAGTTCCAACGCGTCAGCCCCGGTAAGGGCCGGACGACGTGCGCCTACTTCCACCCGACCAACGGCCGGATCATCTTCGCCAGCAGCCACGAAGACCCGGACGTTAAGAAGCATGTCGAAGCCGAACTCGCCCAACGCGTCGAGGATGCCAAGACCGGCAAACGCCGGCGTTACAGTTGGGACTTCGACCCATTCATGAAGATTTACGAAGCCGACATCGACGGCGGGAAGATGAAGTGCCTGACGCCCGACGCCAAGGTCTACTCGGCCGAGGGGAGCTATTCCCGCGACGGCAAGAAGATCGTCTACAGCGCCGGAAACGCGGGGAACGTACAGATTTTCGTGATGGACGCCGACGGCACAAACGCCAAGGCGATCACCACGGCCAAGGACTGCTATAACGGCGGGCCGTTCTTCAGCCCCGATGGCACGAAGGTGATCTTCCGCTCGGATCGCAAAGAGAAAGACCGCCTGCAAATCTATGTGGTGAACGCCGACGGCACCGGCGAGAAGGCCCTCACGAACGACGACAAATGGGTCTACTGGGCACCCTATTGGTACAAAGACGGCAAGCACATCATTTACACGGCGGCCGACCACTCGAACGAACTCGCCCGGCCGAATTACGACATCTACTGGATGAACATCGAGACCGGCAAGACGACGCGGCTGACGCACGCCCCGGGCCAAGATGTACTGCCGGTGTTCAGCCCGGACTACAAGAAAATCATGTGGACGAGCAGCCGCGACGGCCGCTCGCCGACGCAGTTGTACCTCGCCGACTTCGCGGTGCCGAAAGAGTGAGCCGGCGGAACCTCCACTTGCCACCGGCGCACGGGGCCTTCGTCGCGATCGATTTCGAAACGGCCGACTACTGGGCCGACAGCGCCTGCGCCGTCGGCCTCGTGCGCGTCGAGAACTTGCAAGTCGTCGCGAAGGAAGTCGTGTTGATTCGCCCGCCCCGGCCGCGCGTTCACTTCACATCGATCCACGGCATCACTTGGGCGATGGTCTGCGAAGCCCCGAGCTTCGCCGAGATTTGGCCGACGCTGGCGCCGATGCTCGATGGCGCGAGCGCCATGGTGGCGCACAACGCCTCGTTCGACCGGGCCGTGTTGCGCGCGTGCTGCACGCGCGCCGGGCTTCCCGTGCCGGGGTTGCCGTTCATTTGCACGGTCAACATCGCCCGCAAGAAGTGGAATGAGCGGCCCAACAATTTGCCGTCGGTGTGCGCCCGTTTGGGCATCGCGCTGAAACACCACGATGCCGGGAGCGATGCGGAGGCGTGCGCCCGGATCTTGATCGCGGCATACGAACCGGGGATCGGCGAACTCTTCCCTTAGTGCAGCATGACTTCGATGATTTGGGGTCAGAGCCGGACGCGTTATTTAGTGAACCGTTGCAGCTGATGGTTGTCATCAAAATTGAGTCCCAACGGGAGGCTTTGTAACGCATTGAGCCAAAACACTCCCAATACGTTACAGACCGAATCAAATCGTTTCAGGCCGAAAGGGACTTCACCGCGTCCGACTCGCTGAACATCGCTTCGATGCCAAGCTCACACTCTTCCTGATTCAGAACGCAGAGGATGTGAGCCAGTACCTTGCGCAGCACTTCGTTCACCATCGCCACGTCCGACTTGCTCCGAACCGCGTCCCCGAACTTGCGTTTCATCATCGAGAACCTCGATTCGACGTTGCTCCGCTTGTGGTAGTGGTTCATGTACTCTTCTTACTTGTACTGGAAGTAGTGGAACATCTTCTGGAAGAGTCCGCCCTTCGCCCCCGTCGCGTTCTGCTTGAAGGCCATGAACGCCGTGCCCCCGAACCCGGCGACGGTCTCAAAGTTCTCCAGCGACGTGTACGCCTTGTCCGCTGAGACTTCGCCGATGGTGAACGTCTTCGCCGTCTCGGTCACGAGTGGGGCGAACTGCGGGGAGTCGCCAGCGTCCTTGTCGAGAATCCGAATCGCCGTCACGATGTTCGTCTTCACCCCGCACGCGATGTGAGCCTTGACCCAAACGCACTTGTTCCGCGTCACGCCGCACTTTTGGTCGAACCACTTCTCGAATCGGCAACTGCTGAACCCGGACGAATCGACCGCGAAATCCTTCTCGACTGCCTTTAGCGGTGCGGCGGAGCGGGCGATCAGGGCTTTCAGAATCGGGGTGAAATCGGGGTTCTCCATGAACTTGCAAACCTTGATGCCGGGAATGTCGGTAGACAGATACCCGCGTTCGTGTGCGGAGCGCAGATTGGAAGCGAAGCGGCGGGAACTCACGGTGCCGTAGACTTTGAACACCATCGAGAAGACGGAATCTCGAACCGTGTGAGGGCGACGGCCACGGCCCGTAAGCGTTGGTTCGGGAAGTTCTTTGCAGAGGTCGAAAAGCAGTTCTTGGATGCGATCTTTTCCCGGGCTTGTGCACGGTCGTACGCGGGCCAATCCTGCTTGTACGTCACCTTTTCCGAGACGGTGACGGACTTCGTTACGGTGAGAGTTCCGTCCTTGGCAAACGACTTGATCTATCGACGACTGGCGCCGGGTCTTCTACGGCGACTGAAAGAGAAGCGGGCGGAACTCGGCAAGCCCGGCAACAAGCTACATTCGTGGCTGAGCCAAGATACGGGCTATCCCGAGGTCATTCTGCACTTGGGGAAGGTAGTCGGTCTGATGATGCTGAGCGACGACTACGGTGCGTTTCGGGCGGAACTGAACAAGATAGCCCCGCTCTACCCCGGAAATTCCGGGACTGTTCGACTACCCCAAGGAATGGGAGTAAGTCGATTTCTAGAGCAGCAAGTTAAAGGCGTCAACGGTTAGACCGGCGGACTTGATTATTGAGCGAAGAGTGCCCACCTTGACGTGCTTGGATGGATGATTTGGTACAACAACACGATCAGGGTGGCCAGTCTTCGTCATGACGACGTGGCCACCCTTTTTATGATGAATGGTGAATCCCACTGACTCAAGGGCTCGGATTACCACTGGGCTCTTGAGTATTGGCACTTTAGCCATTCAGAATAATCCATTTGAGTGTAGCCGACCCGATCTCGTCTTCTCTGGATGCAGTCCAAGGGATTTCGAGGCCATCTAGTTCGTAGCTTTCGATGACCGCCAATGCAGCCTCTTTGACGTTCTCGATAGCCTCTTTGACCGTATCTCCCATGCTCTGGACGCCGGAGATGTTGAGGGCCACGACGGAATAGCCGCCACCATCCTCATCAGCTTCTTTTGTGATGGCGATGTGGAGTCTAGGGTCTTTCCTTTTCTTGTCACGGCCGTCTTCGTCTTGCCATGTGCTGGTTGGAACGGCGGTAGCTTCGAGTCTGTTGGATGAGAGCTTGAAGGTTTTTGGTTCGGCGAGCATGTCTATAATCCTTATTTTATAGGTTTTGCTTCACAACTGTAATGCGCGCTGAGCCTAGTATTTCGCCTTTCCAGACGACTTCTAGCGACAGTGTGCCGGGTTCAGTTGCGAATATTGATGTTGCCGGAAGCGGTAGAACCATCTCGACTGTGGCAAGCCTATGGGCTTTTTCAATCTTGACACCTACATGGAACATGACCTCATTTTTGGTCAAGTTCACCATTTGCAACTTCAGCTCAGTCCCATCTACCACATCGGTGAGACTGAGAAATGCCGAGGGGCTGCCTACATCAGCGCCGCCTTGTAGCGTGCGCAACTTTGTACCGTCTGGCCCTTCAACCTGTTGCGCCACGCTCGTATCCGACAGCCTGATCTCGTTGAAGGTTCCGCAAATAATTTTGCGGCCTACGTTGTCCGTGTAGATTCTTTCGGCAATGACCAAGGCCTGAAGGACGGGTATCATAGAGGCTGCTCCATCGTCAAACCTACAAGCCTGTAGCACACACAAACAGGGCCGTCTATCCCTCCTCAGACAGCGATATCGTATCTGCGGTCTAGACCACTTCAAATATTTTGTAGGCTTTTAGAATGGTGAATTTATTCACCATTCTAAAAATTCTCTCCAAGGCGTCAACCATCGTGGGGAGATTTCTTGCAGGAATCTGGCCAATCGTCCGAATTTCAGACACTTTTAGCAAATCGTTACAGCTGTCCGCTTTCCGTTACAAAGCGTCAATGCGTTACAAAGCCCCCAACGGGACGACAGAAGGTAGCCAGGGGTGGAGCGAAGCGGAACCCTTGGGAACGAGAGTAGGCAATTTCGGCCCCAACGGGTCTACCCATTTCCAAATCGAGGTGTCCCCGTTGGGGTCCAAGAATTCCAGCGGTTCCACTTCGCTCCGCCCCTGGCTACCTTCTGTCGTCCCGTTGGGACTCAATTTTGACGACAACTTTCAACTGCAATGAACCACTAGCAGGGTGTTGAAAAACTCGGAGCGACCGACGTTCTGATGCCCTACGTACGTTCAAGTTGGATCACGATGCGCAAAATTTCAACTTGAAGGCTGTAATGGCTTCTCGATTCTTGCCTCAGCAGAACTCCCGGAGTTTTTCAACACCCTGCTAGCCACGTGGTTGCTTCAAACGTCGCTGACGCGTCCGGCTCCGAAGTACTGCATCCAAAATAGTTTCGCGATTCCGGCGTATCGGTCGGCACCGTCCTCGCCGAAGGCCAAGTGATCACGGAATCGCTACTTCTTTTTCGCATCCTTCTTCTTGAAGAGCACGATGTGCTGCCACGGTAGTGTTTTGATCGTCTTCTCGTGCTCGACGTCGGCGAATTCGGCCATTTCCAGAATCACTTGGCGTTCGCTCATCTTGTGGACCAGCTTGATCGGGACGGTTTCATCTTCGAGGCGGAACTCCACGAAGGCGATCCGCCCGCCCGGCTTCAGCGCCGCGACCATCTTCTCGGCCATTTCGTACGGGTGCGAGAATTCGTGGTAGACGTCCACGAGGATGATCAAATCGACTTCCCCCTTCGGAAGCTTCGGGTCGGTCTCGGTGCCGAGGACGGTTTTCACGTTTGCAACTTTGCTCTTCTTGGCCTTGGCGTCCATCAGATCGAGCATTTCTTGCTGGATGTCCACGGCCAGAATCTTCCCCTTCGCGCCGACGAGCGGGGCCATGCGGAAGGCGTGGTAGCCGCTGCCGGCGCCGATGTCCGCGATCATCTGACCGTCTTGGATGTCGAGCGCTTTGAGCAGTTTCGTGGGCGCTTCTTCTTTCTCGCGCTCCGGGCGCTCGAGCCAACCGGCGGCGCGGTGGCCCATCACTTGCGCGATCTCGCGGTCGAGGTAGAACTTGCCGATGCCGTCCGGGTCGTGTTTGTCTTTGGTGACGTACGTCGGTTTCTTGGGCTTCGGATCCTCCCCCAAGGCGACGGTCGGGATCAGCAGCAAGATCGCGAAGGGCAGGTAGCGCACGGTGGGAGCCTCATTGCAGATGGGTTCGACGGTTTCGACGCCGCATTCGCGTCCCTTTTCCAACACAGTCACGATACCACCCCGTTTGCCGAGGTTCCATGCGAAGTCGCTACCGACGCGAAGTCGCTGCCCCATAGGGAATACCGAGAATTCCGTTTAGCTTTCGGAGCTTTCAGAGCTTTCAGCGGGGGGGGTATGCAGAATGACCGAAAGCTGAAAGCTATAGTCGGTTCAAAGGGCGTGCCGAAAATCGAACCAATGGCAAAAAGTTCTAACAAAATGGCCGGATGCCGTCAGGCGGGTGGAGTCTTGGGGAACCCCCCCCCCCAACATACAGCGGCCGGGTGAGCAAATTAACCCCCCCAACGAAAACACCCAAAAAAAAATTATAAAACCACGGTGGGGTGGGCAAGGAGA
>JBBRUN010000143.1:0-11157 GCA_038247765.1 Gemmatales bacterium
ATCGCCCGGCTGAAAGCCGCGCTGACGCCCGATGTTCGAGACGCTCCCCTCGAATTGGTCAGCGCCGCGAAGCGGCCGGGTCTGTTCGCCCGCTTGAAGTCGGCCGTGGTGAAGACCGCGGCGAAGGTGGTGCACAGAGCAATGACCGGGATCGCGGCCACCGCGGACAAAGCCGAGGCGGTGGCCGTCGCGGCCACGTCGCGCGTCCGCGCCGTGGTCCTCCGCAACTTCCGCGTCGACGTGCCCGTCGTCCGCTACGCCACCGTCGCGTTGACCGTCGGCGCGTTGGCGGCCTCCGTCGGCTACGCCGCGCCGCCGGAGTTTGCGGCCGCCCTCTGCGGTCTCGGCGCCGCCGTGATGACGGGGGCGATGCTCGTCGGTGTCCGAGTCCGCGGCTCGCGGAGCCTAGTCCCCGCGTCTACCCGAAAGCACGCGGATCCATCTCGCGGATCGACCGAAAATGAGTCGCAAATTCCAGCCGGCCCGGCGGTGCGTTGCCGTTGATCGATGCCTCGGACTTTCAACGGATTGCGGCCTCGGCTCGCAAGGCTTGTTCCCGCGTGACCACGACGTCTTCTTGGTGGGCGCACCGGCCGCAGATATCCCGAAATCGGAACCGACCGGGTTCGGGATCAGCGTCGTCATATTCCAGATACCACAGGGCGGTCGTGCCGCACTTGCAAGCGGCGCGGCGCTGTTCCCGGAGTTTGACCGCGATCGCTTGCATGCGATCCACGGCAGCTTGGTCGTAGTGCCCGTGCCCGTCTTCCTCTCGGTTCTCGTCCAACTCGACATTCCTCGCCGGCTTCCCGGCGATGTTGCGGACGCCGGCGACGGCCTTTGCGGTCGCGTCGCTCCGGCGCCTCGAGGCCGCCATTTCGCCGTAGTACTCGAGCAGCCGGAGGAGGACGCCCATGGGCACCGGGTCGTCCGGGGCCTCCAAGTGATCGAGCACCGCTTCTTTGAGAAAGGAGAATCGATCCCGCACCATTAGGAAGGATAGCCCCCCCAAATAGTGTTGATCGGCGTACAGCGCGCGAAAATGCGTCCGTTCCGAAGGGGTGAGCGGTTGCGGCAGGGCGGCCGCGAAATCCTCCATCTGGGCGTTCAGGCAATCGCTCATGTAGCGGTAAGAGTCGAAGCCCAACCGGAGGAGTTCCGCCCGGATCTCGTCCCGTTGCAGCCCGATCCCTTTCCGCTTCGCGATGGCGTGGACGATGCTGCTGAGGTCGCCGTACAGCCACGTCCAGAATCGGCCGTCCGGCTTCTTTTCCCGCTTTTCCATGTCCTCGAGGAAGTGGTGCTGGACCAGCCGGCGCCGCTCCTCCCCCGCGATCGAGCCATCGGATTTGCAATCGAACAGCGCCATCCGGACGATGGCCGAAGAGTTTTCGAGCGTGAGGTCTTCCGGTTTGAGCGGGTTCCGTCGGGCGGCTTCGGTGAGGCCGAGTCGGATGAAATCGGCAACCCCCGCCTTCCGCGACCCATTCGCCGCTCGGCCCTCGGCGATCAGCGTCGCCGGGGACCACGCCTTTCCCCGACCCTGCCCGTCGAGGCCGACGTGGTTTGGAAGGACGTGACGCTCTTCGGCGACAGCGGCGGCGTGCCGAGGAATGAGCAGATCCTCCTTGCGGTGGAATTCCCGATCGAAGTGTTCGCGGAAGCGACCGGACATCAGGTAGTGGAACCGCATCGCTTTGTAACTGAAGCCCCGCTCGGCATCGAGCAGTCCGCGCTTCGCGAGAAGGGCGGCCCCGCCCAAAGACGAATTCAGAATCAGGGCCCCCACATCTTCGGGGACGAAGCGGCGCAGACCGTCCTCAGCCGTGATCGCGTTGACACAAATCGAAAATCCGTCGGGCAGATCGCAGGCGATGGATCGGGTCGGTCGCCAAGTGTGAAGGGCGATCGTGGCGCCGGGGCCCGCGGCCTCGAACGGTCGGCGTTCGCCGACATCGACTCTGCCGAATGGCGAAGGAGTTCTTCTAGGCTTTTCCTTGGCCATCCTGGCACCTCGAAAAAAATTCGTCCGGCGTTCCCTGGCCTTTATGCGGCCGCTCGCGAAAGTTGCGAACCGCGGCCCGTCAACCGGCAGGGACGACCATGAAGAGCACCAAGAACTTTAGCACGCTCACGGCGGCCCAGGCGGCCGCACTGTTCGACGATCCCGCTTGGGGTGCCAAATACCCGCCCCTTTTGAATGTCGATCAGGCCGCCGAACTTCTCCAAGTCCCGAAAGCCACGATCTATTCCTGGTCGAGCAAAGGCCTGCTCGACGCCTGCAAGACGAGGGCGGGCAAACACTTGCGACTCCTGCGGGACCGGCTCCTCCAACTCCTTTCCGAGGGCAAACTCCATGGATCGTGAAAGCGACGGCGGCAGCGAGAAAATCGGCGAGCGCGTCCGCATTCTACTCCGCGGCGGCATCTGGTACGCCAATTTCCAGCACAACAAGCGGCAGTTCCGAAAGTCGCTGGAAACCGGCAATAAAAAATTGGCCCGCAGACGGGCGGCCCGGATCGACGTCGAACTGACCGCGGGGCTCTGGAAGCCCGCCGTCGACAAAGTCCCCGTGCCGAAGGTGGTGGAAGGGTACTTGAGCATGTTGGAGACCGAAGGGCGAGCGGCGACGACGCTGACCAAGTACCGCCACGTCCTCGGCCTCGTCGCCGAACTGGTCGAACGGCGCGGTATCCGGGATATGTCGGGATTGGACATGTCCTTTCTGGACGCCTACCGGAAACAGCGCGCCGACGCCGGGAAAAAAGCGAAAACGATTTACGGCGAGTGCGTGATTCTGCGGCAGCTCATCCACTTCGCGCTGATCCGGAATGCGCTCGCTTCGGATCCGATGAAGGGCGTGAAGATGCCGAAGCCGAAACCGACGAAGCAGCCGTGCTGGATCCGGACGGAGGTCTACGCGATCCTCGCGGCCGCGCCCGAACCAGATCGACCGGCCCTGACCCTCTTGGCGGAACTCGGCCTCCGCTTCGGGGAACTCGCTTGGCTGACCTGGGATGACGTCGACCTCATTGCCAACGTGATCCGCATCGCGCCCAAGCCGGGGTGGAAGCCGAAAACCGGAGACCAGCGATCCGTCCCTCTGCGGCCGGCGGCGCGGGCCGTTCTCGAAGCCTTGCCGCGGATCTCGAAGTGGGTCGTGCCGATGCCGCCCAGCCGGTCGCATCCGGAGTCGGGCCGGCAGTGGAGCGAGAAGCGCCTGCTGGTCGCCCTCAAAGGCGTCCTGAAAAAACTCGGGCTGGTCGGCAAACTGCACACGTTCCGGCACGCCTTTATCAGCCACGCCCTCCTCAGCGGCATACCGCCGGTCGTGGTGCGGAAGTGGGTCGGCCACGTCGACCCCAGCATCCTCGACCTCTATTCGCACGTGCACGACGCCGCGAGCCAAGAGGCCATGCGGAAATTGAGCCAAGCCGATCCGTCGGCGCCGAACCGAGTTTGACTTGGAACCGGGCGGAGCCTCCGCTCCGCCCGGCCGTTTTGACCCAGCACCAGGAGACCGGGCGATGAGAAAGCGGAAGAGGATCCAGCGCAGATCCAGCACAGGGAAAGGGTGGACGACTCGGAGAAAGGAGAAAGCCCTAGCGAAACTAGGGCTTTCGACCGGCTCGCCCGAGAGCAGCGGAGAGGGAGGGATTCGAACCCTCGTTACCCTTTCGGGTAAATTAGTTTTCGAGACTAACGCGATCGACCACTCCGCCACCTCTCCATAGCGGCATTCTACTAAAGTCAGGGGACGGGGTGAAGGGCGTTTTAGTTCGCCCAGGCGAATCAGTCTTCGTCCGGCATCGCCATGGTGTTGAGGTCGGTTCCCGTACCGGGACGGGCGTCGGGGTGGAGCGTCCACCATTCGCCGGCACGGGCCTCCGACCAACCTCCCGCGCCGGGGCATTCGGCCAAGGCGTTTTCCAATTCCGCCGCGGTGCTATAGCGGTCGTCGGGATCCTTGGCCGTGCACTTGGCGAGAACGAGCGCGAGTTCCTTCGGCGCAAAGGGGTTGCTGTCGCTCAATCTGGGCAGCGGGTCGGTCACCACCGACATCAACGTCTTCATCGGGTTGTCGCGGTGGAACGCTTCTCGGCCCGTCAGCAGGTAGTACATCACGCTGCCGAGACTGAACAAATCGCTGCGGGCATCGATGGCGATCCCGCTCGCTTGCTCGGGCGACATGTACTCCGGCGTGCCGACGATCAGGCCTTCCCGCGTGATCTTGGCGTCGGCATCACTTTCCCAAAGCAGCGAGTGCACCAAGCCGAAATCGACGAGCTTCACTTGGTCGTGTGGGCTACCCTCGGCGAAGACGAGAATGTTACTCGGCTTGATATCGCGGTGGACGAGCCCGTATTTATGCGCTTCCCGCAGTGCCCCGCAGACTTGCCTTAGCAGATGGATGACGCGCTCGGGAGGTTGGGGGCCGTGCCGGCCGACGAGGTCTTCGAGGCTCAGCCCTGGCAAATACTCCATGACGTAATAAAAGGTGCCGTCTTCCGCGACGCCGTAATCGTAAATTTCGACGGTGTTTGGATGCCGGAGTTGGGCCGTCGCTTGCACTTCGCGTTCGAACCGTTTGAGCTGTTCCGGATTGTTCAAATACTTCGCGTGAATCCGTTTGAGAGCGCAAGGCCGCTTCAACAGCCGATGCTCGGCGAGGTAGACTTCGCCCATGCCGCCGGAGCCGAGTTTGCGCCGGAGACGGTATTGTCCCATTTGCCGCACGGCGGCGCGGGCCGACTCGACTTCGCGCTGCAACGCGGCGGTCTTCGCCGTGCCGAAGATGGCCAAGCCCGCGCCGGCGGCGAGGATCGTGCCGCCGATCGAAAATAGGACTCCGGCGTTGCGGGTGATCGGTTCGTGGATCGCGGCGGCCATGGTGTCGATGGCGAGCGCGGCGATGCACATGACCGCGGTGATGCCGACGCCGCGCGGGATGGAGTTGGGCACGAGCACGGCGTGGAAAACGATGAGCAAGAGCCAGTTGAAGTGGCTCATACCCGACGCGGCGAGGACGAACGACTGGACGTGGCGGATGCTGTCGAAGCCCGCTTCGGGGCTGGCCGTGAGGATCGAGAACTGCCAGTAGGCGAAGAAGAGCGACAGTTGGCCGAAGATGGCGACTTCGAGAACCCGGAGGGAACTCTCCGGAAAGGGCCCGAAGCGGAACATCCCGCCGGCGGTCGTCGCCAACGCCGCGAGCACGACGCCGGCGAGAATCACGCCGCTCCAGCCAAGGGTGGCGTGGCCGAAGAGTTCGATGAAACTGGTGATGCCACAGAGGAAGAAGAAGGCCATCGGCACCACGGCGATGAGGCAGCAGAGGCGCAACCGGTGGTGGAACAGCTGGGCGGTGGCAGCGTCGAGGTACTGCTTGCGCGCCGGCGTTTCCAGCTTGATCTCAGATTGTCCCGGCGCGGGCGTCAAGCTTGGGTTACCGACAGATAAGCCGAGTTCGTAATCGGTCGTATCGGGTACGGGGTTGGGCCCAGCCGGACGGAGCTTCCGCGTGCGCGGCGAGATCATCGATTGGGGCGACGACGACAAGGCCATGGAAACCGCCGGAGAACCGCCGAGAGTGGTGTAGGGTTATTGTAGTCGGCGATTTCAAACTCGGCTCCATCAGCGCTGCAATTCCCTTTCCAACCGAGCCAGCAGATCTTTGGCCAACCAGACGCGTTCGCCGACGGTGAGCTTTTCGTCCTTCGTCAGCCACGCCCGGACTTTCTTCTCGGCGGCCACGGCGGTGCTGTGCGTTTTCGCGCCGAAGTGCTTGGCGATTTGCCCGTAGGTCGCGGCGGTGTGCTTGCGGCAAAGATAGATCGCGAGCATGCGCGGGTGGCTCACCGCCCACGACCGCGCCTTCGATTGCAGCGAGCCCGACGCGAGCCGGAGTACGGCGCAGACCGCCCGATCGACATCCGGCACCGTGATGGCGCGAACGGTGTGCCGCAAGAGGTCGCCGAGCGCTTCGCGAACGAGGGCTTGATCGATCGGCTGACCCGTGACCTTCGCCACGTGGCGGACGCTGTTGATGGCCCCTTCGAGTTCGCGGACGTTGCCGGGAAGATTCTTGGCGAGGTACTTCAATACCGGTTCGGGTAGGGCCGGGTGGCCGCCCGTCGCTTTCTTGCGGAGGATGTCGAGCCGGGTGGAATCGTCCGGCGGCTGGAGCGACCACGTCGCGCCGCCGAGCAGGCGGTCGACGAGTTCGGGCATCAACTCTTCGGCGAGCCTCGGGTGACAATCGGTTGTCACCACGACTTGCAAGCCGTCGGCAATGAGCGCGTCGAGGGTGTGGATGAACTCCCGCTGCGTGCCCGGCTTCGTGGCGAGGAAGTGGAGGTCGTCGAGCAGCAGGGCGAAGCACTCGCGGAATTGTTTGCGGAAGGCACCGTGCTTTTCGAAGCGGCTCGCCTGCACGAAGCGGGTCGTGAATTCCTCCGCCGTGATGTAGCAGGGGCGGGAATCGGGGTGGGCTTTGCGAAGGCCCGCGTAAATGCCTTCGAGCAAGTGCGTCTTGCCGGTGCCGACCGGCCCGTGCAGCACGAGTGGGTTGGCACCTTGCCCCGGCTCTTCGACCGCGCTGACGGCCGAGGCGTGTGCGACTCGGTTGCACGAGCCCGTGACGAAGTCGTTCAAGCTCTTCCAACGCCGGGTTTTGCCGTCGGTTTTCCCCGGTTTGACGGGTTTCGTCCGCGATGCCGGCGGCGGCACGAGATCGTCGCCGAAGAGGTGCTCTTGGCCGCGCTCCTTCGATTTCGACGCCTTCTCCGGTTTGGATTCCTCGTCCGCATGCCCTGGGAACAAGGCGGCATCCACGATGAAACGCACCGCGGTGACGCGGCCGAAAACAATGGTCGCCGCGGCGTGCACCGCTTCGCCGAAAGTTTGCTCTAACCATTCTTGGAATTGATGGCTGGCAACGACGACGAGGAGTTCCCGACCGGCCGCGACGAACTTCGCATGGTCGTGGAACCACATCTGGAAGCGCGGGCCGCTGATCCGTTCGATCAGCGCCGCTTCCATGCGGATTGCCAGAGTGTCCATCGGCGGTTGAGCCACGGTGCGTACCACGTTATCTCGGGCCCGGAGGAGCCTCCACGCGACGCTTGATCCCCTGCCGCGACCGAGGTCGCGCAGGGGGTGCGTCAGCGTGAAGGTACCCAGGGTAGGAACCTTCATTTATGCGCGGAATTGGCCCCGCGCCTACCGGTTGCCATCTCAGTTACCCCCGTCCTAGGGGTTTCCGTGACGCGTAACCGTTACAACCTTCCGCGAACAGTTTCGAACCCCGATTTCGGGGACTGTCGGCGGGGGAGAGCGGCCACGACTCCGGAGGCGATGAAGCGCGCAGAGAACTGGTGGAAGAATCAGTTTCTAGCGGACAACTGGAACAAGTACAAGTCTTGCATCTCGTAGATTCGGAAAAGATGTTCGCGGTACAAGCGGATGGCTCTGGAATTCCTTGCATCGACGCTGAGCCCCAAATCGGAGATTTTTTCCCCGGCCGCCACGGCGAGCACGTGCCGCATCAACTCCCGCCCCAGTCCGCGGCCCCGCGCTTCGGGCACCAGGCCCAGATAAGCGATTTCCCATGCGTCAGGCAGCGTCGATTCCGAGAGCATCACAACGCCGATATCGGCCGCGTGCGCATCCCGAACCAACCACCAGCGCGGCGGATCGGGCTGGCCGTGGCGGTATCCGTCCAACTGTTGCGACGCGGGGCGATCGACCGTCGTCTCGGGTAGATCGAGCGTGTCGATGTAGGTCCGCTGGAGCACCGCAGCGAACGCGGCTTCGAGATCGCTATTATAGGGTACGAAAGTTGAGTATCTGAGGGTTTCTCGGCCCGGATCGAACGGGCTGGAACCGTGCCGCAACATGTGCTGAATGCGCGTGATGCGCGCGAAACCCGCCGCCGTTAATATGGCCGCATCGTCCGTTGCTTCGGGGTCGAGCACGCAGTGGATCAGGTTCATGCCAGCCCGACGGCAGAAGTCGATGGCGGCGGCGACCAATTTCGTTCGAATGGCGGAATCGAGGCCGTAAGCCGGCAACACCACGCCGATGCCACCGGGGAGAGCCTGCGCGGCGATGGCACCCACGGGCGTGCCGTCCAACTGCGCTAGCAACAAGCCGGCAGGATCGAATCGCCCGTCACGCACGAGTTGGAACAATCGGCCGGCACGGGTATCGAGCCGATCCGCCGGCGCATTCCCGAGCGCCAGTCGGCACGCGAGCGGCAATCGGTCCGGCGCGGCCGCGGCCACTTCGATGTGGCCCATGGCCTAAGCCTTCTTCCCTTTCTTCACGGGCGGTTGCTTCTTGGCCAACGGTTTCTCGGCCGCAGCGGGGAGGTCCGCCGGTTTCTTCTTCTTCGCCCCGAAGATCGCTTCGTACCCGTCGCCGTAGGTTTTGCTTTCCGACATGCCGATGCGCACGATACTCACGGTAGAACTCCGAATGATGGACAATGGAACCGGTGTTGAAAGTGTAGCGCGCGAATGCCGCGTTGTCTCATGTCTTTTGCGATTGCGCCACCGTGATACGGACGTATTTCGATGTCGGCGTGTGGCTGCGGTCGGCGGTGCTGTCGAGCGGGACAAGCACGTTCGTCTCGGGGAAGTAGGTCGCACAGCAATCTTTCGGGACGTCGTATTCCACCACCACGAAGCTCGGAGCGTGCCTCGCTTCTCCGGCGAAATGCCCCGTGAGATCGACGACATCCCCGGCTTTCAAACCGCACTCGCGGATGTCGGCGGCGTTCATCAAAATCACCCGGCGCTCGTTGCGGATGCCCCGGTAGCGGTCGTGCATTCCGTACACGGTCGTGTTGAATTGATCGTGCGTGCGGATCGTCATCATGGCGAGTTCGCCCGAATTCAACTCGAGAACGCCGAGGGGGTTCGCGCGGAAGCGGGCCTTCCCGGTCGCAGTCGGGTACTGGCCATCGCGCGGCTTATTCGGCAGATAGAACCCGCCCGGCGTACGGACGCGTTCGTTATATCCGTCGAAACCGGGAATCACTCGTTCGATGCAATCTCGGATGAAATCGTAGTTGGACACGAGTTCGCTCCACGGCACCGTCGATTTCTCACCGAGGGTCGCCAGCGCCAGTTTCGCCACGATGGCGGTCTCGCTCAGCAACAGCGGCGAGGCCGGTTCGAGTTTCCCCCGCGAACTCTGGACGATCCCCATGGAGTTCTCGGTCGTTACGAACTGCTCGCCGCTCGCTTGGCGGTCGCGCTCGGTTCGGCCGAGGCAGGGCAGGATCAACGCGGTACGCCCCGTCACCAAGTGCGAGCGATTCAGCTTGATCGACACCTGCACGGTGAGATTCGTCTTCTGTAGGGCCGCGGCGGTGGCGTTGGTGTCGGGCGTCGCACTGAGGAAGTTGCCGCCCATGGCGAAGAAGATCTTCACGGCGCCATCGCGCATCGCGCGGATCGTATCGACGACGTTGAAGCCAGGAACGCGCGGCACCGTAATTCGGAATTCCTTTTCGAGCGATGCGAGGAACGCCTCGGAGGCGTGCTCGTTGATCCCCATGGTGCGGTCGCCCTGGACGTTGCTATGTCCGCGCACGGGGCAGACGCCCGCCCCCGGTTTACCGATGCTGCCGCGGATGAGGAGCACGTTGACGAGATCTTGGATCGTCGCCACGGCGTGCTTCTGCTGGGTCAGTCCCATCGCCCAACAGGCGATGATGCGCTCCGATTTTCCAACTCGATCCGCGAGGGCTTCGATGTCGGCACGGGGTATACCGGACACCGTTTCGATCTGTTCCCAACTCGCAGCTTCGATGCCCGCCCGCATCGCTTCGAAGCCGTCGGTGTGGGTTTCTACGAACGTCCGATCCACGGCATCGCGGGCCAGCAGATGTTTGAGCACACCTTGCAGCAAGGCTTGGTCGCCTCCGATCTTCACTTGCAAATAGACGTCGGCCAGCGGGGTGCTGAACCCGAGCATCCCCCGGATTTCCTGCGGGTTGTTGAACGCCAGCAGACCCGCTTCGCGGAGCGGATTGATCGCGACGATGATCGCGCCGGCGCGTTTGGCCTTCTGCAGGGCCGTGAGCATGCGCGGGTGGTTCGTCCCCGGATTCTGCCCGAGGATCAGGATCAACTCGGCCTTCGCGAAATCGTCGAGCTTCACCGTCCCCTTTCCGATGCCGATGACCTCGGGCAGCGCCACGCTGCTCGACTCGTGGCACATGTTGCTGCAATCGGGGAAATTGTTCGTGCCGAACTGCCGGACAAAGAGTTGGTACAGGAAGGCCGCTTCGTTGCTCGTCCGCCCGGAGGTGTAGAAGGCCGCTTCGTTCGGCGAGGCGAGGCCGTTCAGCTCCTGAGCAATCGTGGCGAAGGCGTCGTCCCACGATATCCGTTCGTAGTGGCGGGAGCCGGGCTTCAACACCATCGGTTCGGTCAATCGACCTTGTTGGCCGTGCCAGTAGTCGGTTTGCTGCCCGAGTTCATCGATGGAGTGCTTCGCAAAAAATGCCGCGTCGATCCGCCGGCTGTCGGCTTCCCACGCGATGGCTTTGGCCCCGTTCTCGCAGAACTCGGCGGTCTCGCGGTGGTCGTCCGGGTCGGGCCAAGCGCAGCTCGTGCAATCGACGCCGCCGTACTGATTGAGCGTGAGGAGTGCCCGAGTTCCCCGGCCGAGCCCGGCGACGCTCCAAGCATGGGCGAGCGACGACACCACGGCCGGGAAACCGGTAGCGACGGTCTTGGGTGCTCCGACCTTGATATTCGAGAGAGCATCCGGCCCGAGTGCTTCCGGAATCGGCCGATTCGACATGGGGAGAACTCGCGGTGGGGCAGCGACGCCGTCATCTTATCGCCGGCTCGCCCTATCCGCACACCGACTTTTCCGAGTGGCAACGATTCTCGGAGGTTTTCGTAGGGCGGGTGGAGTCTTCGGAACCCACCGCTGGAAGGAAGGGGGCCAGTTTGTTAGAATTCCATGAATCGTTGCTATCGGTTCGATTTTCGGCATGCCCTTTGAGCCGACTTTAGCTTTCAGCTTTCGGTCATTCTGCATACCCCCCCTGCCGAAAGCAGCGAAAGCAGCGAAAGCAGCGAAAGCAGCGAAAGCAGCGAAAGCAGCGAAAGCAGCGAAAGCAGCGAAAGCAGCGAA
>JBBRUN010000144.1:0-11142 GCA_038247765.1 Gemmatales bacterium
GATTTGTTGGATCGTTTCGGGGGAGAGCCAATCGCTGACTCCGGACTTAATTCGCTCGATGGCGGCGGCGACGCTGAGAGCCATCCTTGGCCTCCGGTTGTGGTGTTGCGTGAAGCATCAACACTCTGACCGGGGGCCTCGGTTTTTGGGAGGGGAATTGGCGAAACGGTGCCAAATTCGACGTAAAATACGACTCGAAAGGGATTTAAGTTAATCTTTGTGCCATTCGGAACAGTTCCGGAACAGTTCCTCTTCATCGTCTAGCTTCAACGCTTTCAGACGAGACTGGGCCTGAGAAATCATCTTGTAGACCGGTACGGAGTGATCTCGTTTCCGGTTGCTCTCGATCTCGTTCCACGTCATGCTTTCGTAGTGGCGCAATTTCGAGAAGATTGTGACCCACAGGTCTTCGCATTCCCGACAGAGGCCAACGCCCCACTCGCCATCATGGTCGAACGAGGCGATGCTCCAAACGGGAGTCAGATAGTTTGTGCTCTCGGGAGATGACTCAATACGCGGACCTGTGCCCTTGGGAGAATGCGCGGCTTTTGGATTTCTGTCGCGATTGCTCATACCAGACTGCCGTAGTATTCGGCCATGCTGGCGTGCGTGATTTCTTGATTGCCTCGCTCATTGGGAGCAAGCCCTTCCCTCGCGTCCATCCAAGGCTTTTCCATGTGGCTGAGGTCGGAAAGCCACTGGGGGCTTTTGTCCCCGTAGAACCCGAGTATCTTCTGTACGTTCGCCGTTTCTGTGTCCGTCAGATTGTTCCCGGCATCCGCCGGAAAATGGTCTGGTAATACGCCGAACTTGCCTTGAAGCTTGGTGAACAGGACAGGGACGACAGGCCCGTTGACCCAAGCCTCAATAGGTTCAGCGAAGAGTGGTATTTCATCCCAGACGAGAGTCCACGCCTGAGAGTAGTACACAAGCTTTTGGAGCTTCATGTGTGTGATGATTGGCTGCTTTTGCTTAACTACGTAGGCAGCCACGTCAATTGCAGTCGCCATCGGAGGATGCACCTTGAAAACTCTGGGATGAAGGGGATTCCCACACGAACAGTCTAACTCACGCGGCAAGGTCAGTAGGTGTGTTACGCCATGATAAGCGCGATTCAAGGCGGACACTTGGGTAAGGCGTGCCCGCCTTACGTTTCCAAAACAACCGAAATTTCGTAAAAAAAAGGGGTATCGCCTTTGAAACGCTTTCCCCCGACCTGGAACGCTTTGAATCGTTTCAGGGGCATTTCGTGTCAAAGCCCTAATCAAGACTACGGCGAGTTCTTTTCCGACCCGCAAGGATAAGAAGTGACCGCGGATTCGCAAGATATTATCCTGTAACAATTTGCGGCAAGGCTTCTTATCCAATCGTCGACTTTTGCACCGTCATCAGCTGTTGGTACTGTCCTCCCGCAAAGGCTGGGAAGAGAGGGCCTGAGTTGAGCGCTAGGCCGGTTTCCGCATCGTCACGATGTTCCGGGATCGCAGCAGAATCGCCGTCGGGTCTTCCGCGGCCTCCGGCGCCGGCGGCGGTGCGATTTCGACGGGCAAAGGGTTGGTCAGAACTCGCCAGGACCCCATCAGGAACGATCCGGCCCGTCGGAGTTTTCCACGCCGATCAATCGGTTGCAGTGGCGGAGGCACCGGTGCCGGCGGGGGATTGTCTTGCTCGTAGGCCGCAATCGGCAGTATCGATTGAACGTAAATGACACCGGATCGGAAGCCGACTTTATGCCCGGCTTCGAAGATGAGCCGGGGCGGCATGTCCTTTTCGGTAACGCCGTACTTCGCGACCGTTTCCAATGTGTCTTCGCAGGTCGAATGCCCCGCGCCCGGTTCGAGGGCAATCAGAATTCCCCCGGGCTTGAGCGCCGCGAACACCGCTCGCAGCGCCGCTTCCTCGTCGACGGAGTGGTGAAGGGAATCGTAAAAAACCGCCGCGTCGAACTCACCCGGCATCCCCAGCGTTTCGTAATCCGAGACTGCGAAACGCAGCTTCAATCCGGGGTGTTTCCCGAGCGATTTTTCCGCGAGAGCGATCATCGACGGGGAGATGTCTTGGCCGAACACGTCGTACCCGTTCCGGGCGTACATTACGCTCGTCCAACCTGAGCCGACGCCCAAATCGAGGATGCGCGCCGGTGCCGCCGGCAAGAGTTGCATGATCCGACCGATGTCGGCGAAGTGGCGCCCGCAGTCTCCGCCCCAGGTGAAAGGCTTGTCGAGTACTGCTTGGAGCACCTGCCCGGAATCGACATCGCCATGAGATTTCACCCACGCGTCGAGGTACGCGATTTCGTTCTCTTTCGCCATGGGGCCTCTCGAATTCGGATTCCGCCGGACCGGCGCTTGTAAAATTGAGAGCATGACAACTTCCCCCGCACCCGCCAACCCCAGTCCGCCCCAATTCTACCGCGAGCCGCTCCGCATCGGCCCGGTCGTCCTCGCCTCGCGCTTCACGCTCGCCCCGCTGGCCGGGTATACCAATTACCCCTTCCGCCGCTCCGTCCGGGAGATCCCCGGCGTCGGCCTCTGTACCACGGATCTCGTCAATGCTCGGGCGATCCTCGAACAGTCCAAGAAGACGCTCGACCTGCTCGTGACCGGGCCGGACGACCGCCCGCTGAGCGTGCAGATCTTCGGCGGAAACGCGGTCGAAATGGCCGACGCCGCGAAGTGGCTGCAGGACTACGGCGCGACGATGATCGACATCAACATGGGCTGCCCGGTTCGCAAGGTCGTCCGCGTCGGCGGCGGCTCGGCGATGATGTGCGACACCACCGGCACCACCGTGAAGCTCGTTCAGCGCGTCGTCGATTCCGTGAAGATCCCCGTGACCGTGAAGATGCGGCTCGGTTGGGACGACGCCAACCTCACGGCGCCGGATTTCGCGCGGGACTTCGAACAAGTCGGCGTCGCGGCGATCACCATCCACGGCCGGACGCGCGAACAAGGCTTCGGCGGCTCGGTGAATCGGGAAGGCATCCGCGCGGTCGTCGAAGCGGTGGAGCGGATCCCGGTCTTCGGCAACGGCGACGTGCGCAGCTTGCAGGACGCGGCGGCGATCATCGACGAGACCGGCTGCCACGGCATTGCCATCGGCCGGGGGGCGCTGTCGAACCCGTGGTTCTTCCGCCAACTCGATTTGTGGATCCGCACCGGCCATCCCGGCGAACGGGCGAGCTACGCCGACCGGCTGCACTTCATGCGGACGCACCTCGTGCGGCTCTGCGATTGGCGCGGCGAGAGCCTCGGCTGCGCGATGTTCCGGAAGGTCGCGTCGTGGTACACGAAAGCCCTCCGCCTTCCGAAGAGCGCGCAGCACCAATTCAACTTGTTGAAGAATTTGGCGGAGTTCGACGAATTGCTGAAGCCCTTCCACGACGACGGCCCGCCGCTCGGCTGGACCGAATGGGACGCCACCAGCGCCGAAATCAGTGTCCCCGTCGGCCCGAATGCGCATTGGTGAATGCCCGCGAGACTCAACCCGCTTCGCGGTAGAAATGCAACTGCGGGTGGAAGCCCTCCTCGGGCATCGCATCGAGCCGTAGCGGAAAGTCTTCTTCGGTGACGGGCACCAGTTCGACCGGCGGCGTTTCGAACAGCGGAATCGCCCAGCGATCCATCTCTCCGGCTTCCGGCAATTCTTCGGGGGTCATGGCCGCATCCTTGCGGGTTAGGAATTCGTTGCGATTACCATCGCATAAGGGCGGTGCCCCACGCCAGCCCGGCTCCGAAGCCGCTGAACAGGGCGAGCTGCCCTTCCTTCAATCGGTTTTCCGCCAGGGCTTCGTCCAGTGCAATCGGGATCGACCCGGCCGAGGTGTTCCCGTACTTCTCCAAATTGTTGAAGACTTTGTGCCGGGGGATGTGCAAGGCGTCGATAGCGGCGTTGATGATGCGGATGTTCGCTTGGTGCGCAACGTACAGCTCGACATCTTGAACCGAGTGGCCCGACGCGGCCATCACGTCTTGGATCGTGTCCGTCAGAATATTCACGGCCCATTTGAAGACGGCATATCCGTCCATCGTCATATAGTGCCGGTTCTCGGCGACCAACTCCGGCGTCACGGGCAAACGGCTGCCGCAAGTGTCGCGCTTCAGCATCGGCCCGCCGGCGCCGTCCGAACCCAAGCTGTACGCCAAGATCCCTTGATCGGGCCGGCCCGGTTCGATGATCACGGCCCCGGCCCCATCGCCGAAGAGCGGGTAGGTCTTGATATCGTCCGGGTTCAAAATCCGGCTGTTGGTATCGCCGCCGATGACGAGCGCCCGGTCGCTGAGTCCCGCTTTCACATAAGCCGCGGCGGTGATGAGCGCGTACATGAAGCCGGCGCACGCCGCTTCGATTTCGATGGCCGGGCCGTTGATGCCGAGGCGATCTTGAATCAAACACGCCGTGGATGGGAACGACATATCGGGCGTGAAGGTGCCGAGCACGAGCAGGTCGATGTCTTTGCCGGTGAAGCCGGTCTTGGCGAAGCAGTCGTTCGCCGCTTCGACGCATAAGTCGGAGGTCGCTTGGAAGGGCAGAGCGTGGCGGCGTTCTTTGATGCCGGTCCGCTTCACGATCCAATCGGAATCGAAACCGAGGCGGGCGTGCAGATGTTCGTTGGTGACGACAGCATCGGGCAGGTACTTGCCGGAACCGACGATTCGGAACCCCATCAACGGACGGCACCGCGGGCGCGGTGGAGACTGGCGTTCGCTCGTCATCGAGGCGTCATCCCTGGCGGGCCAACGAGCCGGGCGGAAGGCACCGGCAAGGTAACCGGCATTATAGTGGTTGCGGTCGGTTCACGACCCGCCTATGTAGAGTTTCCGTTCGCGGAGGTATTCTTCGATGCTCCGCGGCACGAGGTACCGGATGGTTTTTCCCGCCGCGACTCGGGCCCGGATCTCCCGGCTGGCGATGTCGATGGCTGGGCATTCCACGAGTGTCAGCCGAATTCGTTCCGGGGACAAGCCCAACTGCGCGGCCAAATCACCGGCGGTCACCGCAGTCGCGCCCGGTCGCGGCACGGCGACGAGCCGGGCGAGTTCGACGATGCGTTGCGGCATGTGCCAAGTCGCGAAATCGCTGAGGCTATCGCCGCCGATGACGAGCGAGAATTCGTGTCTGGGGTGCCGCGCTTGCAGTTCGGCGAGTGTCTCGGAAGTGAAGCTCGGCGGCGGGAGTTCCTTCTCGATGCGCTCGACGCGGAACGCCGGTTGGCCGGTCGTCGCCAGCGCGACCATCTCGCAACGCTGCTCGAAGCGCGTGATTGCACGCTCGGCCTTATGCGGCGGAACATAGCTCGGCAGGAACCAGATTTCCTCCAAGCCCGCTTCCTCCCGGCAGCGCTCCGCGAGAATCAGGTGCCCGAGGTGGATGGGGTCGAAGGTGCCGCCGAACAAACCGATGCGCATGGGGATCTCGGACGCGGAGCGATGCTGGAAACTTACGGCGATGCGGTCGGGGCAGCAAGCGGGTTTGGTGATCGAACCGATCGCTGATTGCTGGCAACTGATTCTTGTTTGAAATAGAAATCCATGACAGCGGTCAGTCATCAGCTTATAGCGGTCGGTGTTCCGCATTAGACTAGCAACTATGATTGTACCCCATTCGATCAGGTCAGATTACGCTGTCACGCAATTTGTCGCCGGAGTGCCGACCGAGCAACTCGTTCAATTGGCCGGGGAAGAACCGCTGGCCATCGATGTCCGCTCCGGCCCGCTCGCGGATCGCCAGCGCGCCCGCATCGCCACGACCTTGCGCACCCCCGGCGACGATGCCGCCCTCGCCGTCGGTTGGCTCATCGGCGAAGGGATCGTGCGCGAGCGCCGGGATGTCGTCGAGGTTCAAACGCAAGCGCCGCGGAATCGTTCGGTTCGCGTCTGCGTCGATCTCCACCCCGAGTGCGAATTCGACCCGGCCCAACACCGCCGGCTCACGGCGATGACCAGTGCTTGCGGACTCTGCGGCAAAGAATGGCTCGACACGCTCGAATTGGATTCGCAACTCCCGCAAGGTCTTCGTGTGTCGCCGGACGTATTGATTCAACTGTCGGCACACGCTTGGGCCAAGCAAGCGCTATTCCACGCCACCGGCGGCGTCCACGCGGCGGCACTGTTCGATGTCCACGGAACACTGCTCGCGATCGCCGAAGATGTGGGTCGGCACAACGCCGTTGATAAAGTCATCGGCCGCCGCTGGCTCGACGGGCCGTGGAATCCGGCGGAGTGCCTCCTGTTCGTCAGCGGCCGCGCCGGCTACGAACTGGTGCAGAAGGCCGCGCGGGCCGGAATCCCGATGCTAATTGCGGTGGGGGCACCGACGAGCCTGTCGGTCGAACTGGCCGAACGCGTTGGGCTGTCGCTGCTCGGTTTCGCGCGGGAGAATCGCTTCACGGTCTACACCGGCCGCGAGCGTGTGGAATGAACACCGGCGTGATCGCCGCGCCGACATCCCGTAGACGCGTCCGAAGGGCTTTTCTATCTTACCCTTTCACCGAATGCGATTGCACCCGCGGCCGACCCGTTTGCCGAACGCCCACATAGAAGAGGTTTGAGAATATGCACGCCAACCCCGACGTGCTCGCCAAGGGCCGACTTCCCGTGGATGCCGACCCGATTGAAACCGCCGAATGGCTCGACTCCTTGGAAGCGCTCATCAAGCACCAAGGCCCGGATCGCGCTCAGTTTTTGCTCGAAACACTGATCGCCGTGGCCGGGAAAGCCGGGGCGAAACTCCCCAGCGGCGTCACCACTGGCTACGTCAACACGATCCAACCCGAAGACCAGCCCCGCTTCCCCGGCAACCGCGAGATCGAACGGAAGATCAAATCGATCGTCCGCTGGAACGCCATGGCGATGGTGCTCAAGGCGAACAAGAATACCAACGTCGGCGGGCACATCAGCACTTTCGCCAGCGCCGCGACCCTGTACGAAGTCGCCCAGAACCACTTCTTCAAAGGCCGCACGGCCGACCACCCCGGCGACGTCGTCTTCTTCCAAGGGCACGCCAGCCCCGGCCCGTACGCCCGCGCTTTTCTCGAAGGGCGGTTGAACGAAACGCAACTCACGAACTTCCGCCAAGAACTCCAACCGGGTGGCGGCCTCAGCAGCTATCCGCACCCGTGGCTCATGCCCGAGTTCTGGCAGTACCCGACGGTGTCGATGGGCCTCGGCCCGATCATGAGCATCTACCATGCCCGCTACAACCGCTACCTGCGCGACCGCGGTTTGGCGAAGACCGACGACGTCCGCGTCTGGGCCTTCCTCGGCGACGGCGAATGCGACGAACCGGAATCGCTGGGCTGCATCACCCTCGCCGCGCGCGAGAAACTCGACAACCTGACCTGGGTCATCAACTGCAACCTCCAGCGCCTCGATGGCCCCGTCCGCGGCAACGGCAAGATTATCCAGGAACTCGAAGGCCTCTTCCGCGGTGCCGGGTGGAACGTCATCAAAGTGGTCTGGGGCAGCGGCTGGGACGAACTGATTAAAGCCGACTACACCGGGGCGCTGCAACGCCGCATGATGGAAGTGGTCGACGGCGAATACCAAGAGTACGTCGTCAAAGGCGGGGAGTGGATCCGCGAGAATTTCTTCAACAGCCCCGAACTCAAATCGATGGTCGAGCACCTTTCGGACGACCAAATTGCCAACCTCCGCCGCGGTGGCCACGATCCGATCAAGGTCTACGCGGCGTACAAAGCGGCGGTCGATTGCAAGGGCCAACCGACGGTGATTCTGGTGAAGACGGTCAAAGGCTACGGGATTCCGGGCGACGGCGGCGAAGGGAAGAACACGACGCACCAGTTGAAGATGCTCGCAGGACCCATCGAAGCCGACCCGAACCTCTCGGACGAACAGAAGAAATCGAAGCGCCTCGTCGCCGCCCTCCGCACTTTCCGCGACCGCTTCGAATTGCCCTTCACCGACGACCAACTCGCCGACGTCCCCTTCTACAAGCCCGCGCCCGACAGCCCCGAGATGAAGTACCTAATAGAGCGCCGCGCGGCGCTCGGCGGGTTCAACCCGAGCCGCCGCACGGAGTTCACCCCGTGCCCGCCGCCGGACCGGAAGTCGTTCGACTTCCTCTACCCCGCGACGATCAAGCCGCGCAGCACGACCCTGGCTTGGGTCGATCTGATGGCGAAGGGCGTGATGCGGGACAAGGCCATCGGCAAGCTCGTGGTGCCGATCGTGCCCGATGAGGGCCAAACGTTCGGGATGCCGCCGATGTACTCCGCCTTCGGCATTTACAGCAGTAAAGGGCAGCTCTACCGCCCCGTCGATGCCGGCACTTCGACTGCGTACCGCGAGAGCACGAGCGGGCAGATTTTGCAGGAAGGGATCAACGAAGCCGGGAGCATGGCGAGCTTCATCGCCGCCGGAACCGCGTACAGCACGCACGGCGTGAATACGATCCCATTCTACATCTACTACAGCATGTTCGGCTTCCAGCGCATCGGCGACTTGGCCTGGGCCGCCGCCGACGCCCGCTGCCGCGGGTTCCTCATGGGGGCCACCGCCGGCCGTACCACGATCAACGGCGAAGGGCTGCAACACGAAGACGGCCACAGCCACCTCATGGCGATGACCATTCCGACCTGCCGGGCGTACGACCCTGCGTTCGCCTACGAACTCGCCGTCATCATCGAGCACGGCATCAACAGCATGTTCGTGCAGAACGTCGAAGAGTTCTACTACCTCACGGTCTACAACGAAGCCTACGACATGCCCGCGATGCCCGGCGAAGAGTGCCGCGACGGCATCATCCGCGGCCTCTACGCGGTGAAGACCGTGACGCCGCCGAATGCGAAGCAGACCGTGCAACTGTTGGGCAGCGGGGTGATCCTGAACGACGTGCTGCGGGCGCAGCAGATTCTCGCCGAGAAGTACGGCGTCGCCAGCACCGTCTACAGCGCCACGAGCTACCAGCAGTTGAAGCGCGACGCCCTGGAGTGCGAGCGGCACAACCGCCTCCACCCGACGGGTGACGCGAAGACGCCCTACGTGAGGCAGGTGCTCGCCGATACGAAGGGGCCGATCATCGCGAGCAGCGACTACATGCGGACGCTCGCGGAACAGGTCGGCCCGTACTTGGACGGCCGCCTGACGGCCCTCGGCACCGACGGTTTCGGCCGCAGCGAGACGCGCAAGAACCTCCGCCGCTTCTTCGAAGTGGATGCCGAGCACGTGACGGTCGCGGCACTCTTCGCCCTCGCGCAGCGAAAGGAGATCGACCGCAGCGTCGTGAAGCAAGCCATCGCCGACTTCGGCATCAACCCCGACGCGCCGGCGCCATGGACGGTATAATTGCTCCAATCGGGAGGTGCGGCGATGAACAGCGTTTTCACTGCGACATTGGAAAATGGCGTAATCACGTGGGGTCCGAATGGCGCCCCGCCACTGCCCGCGAACGAACCGAGGGAAGTGGAAGTCGTGGTGCCGACGTCTGCGCCGGTCATGGATGCGAACGACAAGAAGACATTGAGAGAACTTCTGGAAGAATTGGCTCGTATGAATCCCTTCCGGGATATCGACGATCCGGTCGAATATATCCGCGAACTCCGCAAGGATCGCCCTCTTCCGGGACGCGACGAATGATCGTCGATAGTAATCTCATCATCCTCTCTTCCAAGCCCGAGCATCCCGAAATCCGCGATTGGCTCGCCGAAGCCGGGTCGTCCATTTCTGCCATCAGTAGAGTGGAAGTGCTGGGATATCACAAAATGGAACCGGCGGAACACCGCCAATTGCTTCTAATCCTCGCCTACCTCAAGGCGATTCCCGTCACCGATCCCGTACTCGAAGAAGCGATCCGGTTGAAGCAGCTGAAGAAAATGAGTTTGGGCGATAGCATCGTCGCGGGAACGGCGCTCCTCAATGGCGGGGAGCTGGCGACCCGCAACCTCAAAGATTTTCAAAACATCACCGGCCTGATCGCGAGCGATCCCACCCGCCCGGCCGTCCCCGTAGGAGCTTTATGAACATCGTCCTGCCCGAACTCGGCGAAGGTATCGACTCCGCCACCGTCGTGTCCATCAAGGTCAAGACGGGCGACACCGTGGCCGCCGGGCAGGATCTGCTCGATGTCGAAACGGATAAAGCCTCCGTACCCGTGACGAGCACGGGTGCCGGTACGATCGGCGAGATCAAGGTGAAGCCGGGGGACAAAGTCGCGGTCGGAAGCGTGTTGCTGACGTTCGCCCAACCGAGCGGTGGGCGTAAGCCCTCCGAGACTGTGACTGCACCGCCCGTCAAACCCGCGGAGGGCTCACGCCCACCGCTCGGGACGGACGAACCCGCGGTTCCTTCGCGCATCGAATTCAAATTGCCGAATCTCGGCGAAGGCATCGACTCCGCGACCGTCGTTTCGGTGAAAGTCAAAGCGGGCGACGCGATCACCGTCGGCCAAGAATTGCTCGATGTCGAAACCGATAAAGCATCGATGCCGGTGCCGAGCGATGTCGAGGGCACCGTGGAAAGCATCTCGGTGAAGGCCGGGGACAAAGTGCCCGTCGGAGGTGTGATCGCGGTGCTGATGGGCAGCTCTGCGGCGCAATCGACTCCCCCGAGCGGTGGGCGTAAGCCCTCCGAGACTGTGATTGCACCGCCCGTCAAATCCTCGGAGGGCTTACGCCCACCGCTCGGAAAGATCGAATCCCCCAACGGGAAGAAAGACCTCACCCCTGCGGGGCCCGCCACGCGGCGCTTGGCCCGCGAACTCGGCGTCGCACTCCTCGAAGTCAAAGCCTCCGGACGCGGTGGCCGGGTGACCCTCGACGATATCAAAGGTTTCGTGCGTGTCGAACGCACGGCGACCAAATCCGGTGGGGGGAGCTTGAGCGGCAGCATCGTCAATGCCTTCGCACTACCGCCGCTGCCCGATTTCAGCAAGTTCGGCGAAATCGAACGCAAGCCGGTCGCCCGCATCCGCGAGACGATCGCCAAGAATTTGACGGTCGCGTGGCGCACCATGCCGATGGTGACGCAGAACGATCTCGCCGATATCACCGACCTCGAAGCGGGGCGCAAGCGCATCGTCGAAACGCTGCCCAAGGGCGCGCCAAAAATCACTTGGACCGTGCTGGCGGTGAAGGCTTGCGTCGCGGCGCTGAAGGAGTTCGCGAACTTCAACGCCAGCTACGAC
>JBBRUN010000145.1:0-11014 GCA_038247765.1 Gemmatales bacterium
GTCGAGGCCGACTCCGGCGGCAGCAACGGGTCGCGTTCGCGGCGCTACAAGAAGCGCCTGCAAGACTTCGCGGACGAGACCGGGTTGGAGATCTCGGTCTGCCACTATCCGCCGGGAAGCTCGAAGTGGAACCCGATCGAGCACCGACTCTTCAGCCAGATCAGCGCCACCTGGGCCGGTCACGTGCTGAGTACGCTGCTCATTCTGATCGGCTTCCTTCGCCGCACCACAACCGAGACCGGCCTGAAAGTCACTGCGGTTCACTTTGATCGAACCTATCAAACGGGCCTAAAAGTTTCGAAAGCCGAGTTCCAAGCGATTCAACTGACCCGCCCGGACGTTTGCCCGCAATGGAACTACACAATCCGCCCACGCCCAAAAATCACGGAGTAGTTCTTGGACAGGTTCTAAGATCGGTGCCGTAAGCGGCGGCCCGCCCGAGCCGACGCATCTCGGCGACGTAAGCGCACGCGCGTTCGAGTTCGAGGCGTTCCGCGTCGGTGTCGTACTGGAAACTGATGGTGGGCATCCTTGCCTCCGGAGGGGGTAATGTGAAAACAAACCCTACCAGAAGACCCGTGGCAAAATCCAGAGGCACACCCTTGACGAGAAATACTCTTGTTCAAGGGGTGTGATCCCTGAACCTCCCCACGTTTGGCGGACACTGAGTTAAGGGTGTAAACTCCAATCGAGGAGATCACCCGTGGCCAAGACCAAGACCAAAATCCGGCGCACCTTCACCAGCGAGTACAAGCTCCAAGCGGTGCAGCTCGTCACCGAGAAGGAACTGCTATGACAACGCGCCGATGGAATCGTTCTTCGCGACCTTGAAGAAGGAACTCGTCCACCACGAGGACTACGCGACGATCGAAGCGGCGAAGGCGAGCGTGTTCGAGTACATCGAAGTGTTCTACAACCGACAGAGACGACACTCAGCGCTGGGGTACACTGGCTGAGTCAATCTACAAGATGCGACATCTGCGTGTGAAAGTCGACCCACTTGTTAAAAGCGCCGCACGCAATTACGGCCTGCTGAACGGTAAGTAAGAAAATGTCGCCTCTATCGGCGTGCACCATCATGCTGCCACTGCGATCAGCGTAGCTTATTTAAATTGGGAAGGGATTTTCCCGCCGGCTTCAGCCGGCAAAAATGAAAATCCCCGCCGGCGAATACCCGACACCAAAAGAATTTACAAACCGTGTCTTGCGCCCCCCATCGCGGGGGGGTGCAAGACTCGCTTCGAAGAGTAGACCCGGATCGGTTATGGGAACGGGCAGGGGACGGGCATGATCATTCTCTTGCGTGTGCCATTTCAGCCCCGTCGCAATTCCTACGGGGGATTGGTCAGTCCGAAGAATTGGCGTCAATCCGGGAAGAAAGCGTCAATCCGATGGAGGTTTGGCTCATGCTCGTCGGACTGACAACGATCGCGTGGACGCGAAAAGAGCCGGCTCGTCCACAATGGACGAGCCGGCTCTTGTCTTGGAACTTCACGCGCTCAGTTTGTCGAGCTTTCGGATGATCATCGGGATCTTCTTGCGGACGACGTCGGCGGTGACCGTGTGGTGGCCTTTGCGATCCATCTCGGGCAGGTCGTACATCACATCCAACATGATCTCTTCGACGATACTGCGCAGACCTCGGGCGCCGGTGTCGCGCTTCTTGGCCATGTGGGCGATCTCGCGGAGGGCGTCCGGTTCGAAGACCAGTTCGGCCCCTTCCATGTCGAAGAGCTTTTGGTACTGCCGGACGAGTGCGTTCTTCGGCTCCGTGAGAATCCGCACGAGGGCGTCTTCGTCCAGCGGGTCGAGGGGGGCGACCACGGGGAGGCGACCGATGAACTCGGGAATCAGGCCGAATTCGACGAGGTCCTCGGCCGTGACTTGGGCGAGCAACTCGCCGAGGGCCGTTTCGCGGCGATCTTCGGCGATGCTGCCGAAGCCAATCGACTTGCGGCCGATTCGCTTCTTGATGACGTTGTCGAGGCCGACGAACGTCCCGCCGACGATGAAGAGGATATTGGTTGTGTCGAGCTGGATGTACTGCTGCTCCGGGTGCTTGCGGCCCCCCTGCGGCGGCACGTTGCTCACGGTGCCTTCCAAAATCTTGAGCAGCGATTGCTGAACGCCTTCGCCCGAGACATCGCGAGTGATGCTCACGTTGTTGCCGGACTTGGCGATCTTGTCGATTTCGTCGATGTAGATGATGCCGCGCTGGGCCGCTTCGATGTCGAAGTCGGCGGCGTGAAGCAACTTTAGCAGCAGGTTTTCGACATCTTCGCCGACGTACCCCGCTTCGGTGAGGGTGGTGGCGTCGCCGATGGCAAAGGGGACATCCAGGACTTTGGCCAGCGTCCGGGCGAGCAGCGTTTTGCCGCTGCCGGTCGGGCCGACGAGCAGGATGTTGGACTTTTCGATTTCGACTTCGCTGCGGTTGGAATCGACGTGGTTCAACCGCTTGTAGTGGTTGTGAACCGCGACCGAAAGCACCTTCTTCGCCCGCTGTTGGCCGATGACGTACTGATCGAGCTTTTCCTTGATGCTGCGCGGCGATGGCGTGTTCGAGTTGGCCGTCTTGACGCCGGGGCCGCCGCGGCGCTTGCGCTCTTGGTCGATGATCGACTGGCAGAGGTCGATGCATTCGCCGCAGATGTAGACGTCGCCCGGCCCTTCGACCAGTGGTCCCACATCGCGGTGGCTGCGACGGCAGAAGGAACAAAAGGCATTCCGGTTTCGACCCGCCGCGCCGGGGGGTTTCCGGCCCCCGCCGTCGCCCGAACTGCGTTCCGCCATTGCGACCCCGACTTGAGTTTGTGAATGAGTGGGTGAGTCCGAGATTCGACCGCGAGAGTGTGAGGGCAACTATAGCTGCCGGAAACTTTAAGCGTATGGCGGAATCGCTTCGGAAATCGCGCTTCCGGGGAACGGTTCACCGGTTCTGTCGGTTCTGCCAGCTGGGTCGGTTTCGGGCCTTGTGCCCGTGGGGGGCTACGGCGTCGGTTCGGTCGGTCGGGGCGGCGGCATCGGCGGTTCGGGTTCGGGCGGTGGCACCGCAACGGGGGGCGGAGCCGGCAAGCCGACTTCGAGCCGCATCTGGGTCGAGACCTTGCCACGGATGCGTTTGTACTCTTCCTCAGTGATCTCGCCGTTTTCGAACAGCGCACGGAAGTTGGTCAGCGATTCGGTCGATTCCGTCGCGCTCCGCTCTTGCTGCTTACGCCAACGGTCGAGGTACCAAATGACGACGGCACCGCCCAAGAGTATGGTGATGAGTAGAGCAGTGCCGACGAGGAACTCGGTACTGTCGAGCAGGTTGGTGACAGCGAAAGCCGGCGACATCGAGGCCCTCCTGGCCCCCGGCGAATGGGTGGACAGGGCCGTTCCGACCCTTGCAATCCGGGGGCATTATAACTCTAGCGCCCGGCGGGTGAAACGAATAGCGGAGAAACGGAAGGGAATTCCGGAATTTTCAAAATAGGGGGCTTCAACCGACCGGAGTGGCGAACAGTTCGGCTAACGGCAGTTCGAACCCCGGCAGAACCGGTTCGGCGGTGAGCGTGTCCGATTCCGAAAAAAGCTGAACGGACCGCGGCGATGTGTAGGCATGGATCATCCGATCGTGCGGGTAAACGACCCACACGAGCGTCACACCGGCCTTCAGACAACCGAGCCATTTGCGATTCACGTCGTCGGCCCCGTCGTGGGTCGAGACGACTTCCACCAAATCGGGCACCAACTTGGAGTATCCTTCGGTATTCAGTTGCTCGAGAGTCAGCTTCGCCAGTAAATGGAACGCAGCATCGGCGCGTCGGATCGTCCGGGAAGCACTGGTACGTTGTCCCCTCGGGGAAGACCCAACCGTGGCGGCACGGCCGTACGAATTCGCGGATTCGAGCGTAGCATTCACCTGCCATGTAGCTGGAAAGTCGGTTCACGATCTGCTCGTGCAACTGGCCATCGACGAATTCGAAACCGCGCGGCAGTAGGAACCCCCGGTCGGGTGCTTCTTCGATGTCGTAAAAGGTATAGGGAGCGCTTCGCCCCGCCGCGGTCATAATCGCCATTTCGTGAAGCTCCGGTGGCTGAATCAGTTTACACGCAGAGGAGCCGTGTGCCACGCCACTGCGAAATCGAGAGCGATCCGTCTGAGCCGGACGCGTCAGCGACGTTCGACTTTGGCCGTCAGAAGCAATTGTTGCCGGACAAGGAAAAGATTGCCGGAGAGAACACAGAGGCCACAGAGAGAATCGGCTGGATCGTTCACTGTTGTCTGAGTTTCTCTGTGGGATCCGTGTTCTCTGTGGCTGCCGGATCCAAGCAAAACGTCGCTGATGCGTCCGGCTCAGGCGAGCCGCCAATCGAAACCCTTCCGCTCCCGTCGTGCCGATTCGGCCGATTGTCCGAGTCGGCCGGAGTATTCCGTGGGCCGCTCCGCCGCTTGCGGTTCAGTCCCATTCTCCGGCCGGACGATTCAACACGACCCGACTCTGCTTGACGCACACCCCGCTCCGTTTAAAATGCCGGTGCGATCACGGACGATCGCCATTGCAGTCCCCGCGCCCGATTCAGGACCCCCTCGGCCCGCACCCGAACGATTCCGGTGACAACGTGCCCCGCATCTCGGTCGATCTGAAAAAACAGGTGAAGGCCGCGAACGACATCTACGATGTCGTTTCGACTTACATCCCCGTCACGCACGTCGGCAAGATCCTCAAGGCCGTCTGCCCCTTCCACAACGACACCCGCCCCTCGCTGCAAATCGACCGCCAATATCAGAACTACCGCTGCTGGGCCTGCGACGCCAAAGGGGATGTCTTCGACTTCGTCATGAAATTCGAGAAAGTCGAGTTCGGGGAATGCTTGCGGATGCTCGCGGACAAGGCCGGGATCAAGCTCGAAACGCAAGCCAGCCCGGAGGACGAAGTCCGCAGCCGGTTGCTCCGGGCCATGAAATGGGCCGAGGAAAAGTACCGCAGCTGTTTGGTCGATGAAGCCGAAGCGTCGAATGCCCGCGTGTACTTGGGCGAACGCAAACTCGCGGGGCCGTCCGTCCGCCAGTTCGGCTTGGGCTTCGCACCCGTGAATGGCGATTGGCTCGTGCAATGGGCGTTGCGCGAAGGCCTACCAACCGATGTGTTGGTCGAAATCGGCTTGATCGCGGCCCGCGACGAAAACCGCGGCCACTACGACCGCTTCCGCGATCGCGTCATGTTCCCCATCCGTGATGTCCGGGGGCAGACCGTCGGCTTCGGCGGGCGGATTCTCCCCGATTCCCCGCTCGCGGCCCGCGCCCCCAAGTATTACAACTCCGCCGAAACGCCCCTCTTCAAGAAGAGCGAGTTGATCTACGGGCTCGATCTCGCCCGGCACGCCGGCGCCACCGCGGGATATTTGGCCGTCGTCGAAGGCTACACCGACGTGATGATGGCCCACCAATGCGGCATCCCGCAGGTGGTCGCCACCATGGGCACCGCCCTCACGACAATCCACGTCGGCCAACTCCGGCGGTACGTGCCGAAGGTCATCATCGTCTACGACGCCGACGCCGGGGGCATGGGCGGCGTCGATCGGGCGTTGGAGCTTTTCGTCAGCCAAGATGTCGAGTTGGCGGTGGCATCGCTGCCCGACGGCCTCGATCCGTGCGATCTGCTCATCAGCCCCGGCGGGGTCGAAATCTTCCGCGCGGCACTCGCCAACTCACAAGATGCGCTCGAGTTCAAGTTAAATTTGCTGTTATCCCAAGAAAATTCCCAAACGGTGGAAGGAACCCGGCGCGTGGTGGATGCCATCCTGAGTATGATGGCATTGGCCCCCTCCATGCCGAGCCAAGTGGGCGCCGTGCGGCAAGAGCTCATCGTGTCGCGGTTGGCGCACCGACTCGGGTTGCGACAAGAGACTGTTTGGGCCAGACTGGCTGAATTGAAGGGCGAACGCAAGCGAAACGAGCAGCGTCCGGCCCGCTTGATCCCCGAAAATGCGGCTCCGGAAATGGCTCCGCCGACGGCCAAAGCGAGCGCCGCCATGGCCATCGAACGGCAACTGTTGGAATTGTTATTGGCTGAGCCGCCTCTCGTTTCGTTGGCCGCAGAAAGGGTACAACCGGCCATGTTGCAGCATTCCGGCCTTCGCCGAATGCTCACAGACCTATATGCTTTGCATCAGGATGGTCATACCGCCGACTTGGATAGTCTGCGGGTTCGTCTGATGGATCGGCCCGATTTGGCCGAAGCGGCGATGAAGTTGGAATTCGTCGGCCGGCAGATGAATGACCGCCCCGAATGGCTCGGTCGAATCGTGAATCGATTCGCCGAGCAAGAAACGGAGTTCGAAAAGAAGGCCGTCCAGACTCAACTGGCGGCCGGCAGCATGGACGATGCCGCTGCGCTGGATTTGCTCCGCAAACTCCAAGCGCCAGCCAAAGCCTCGCCCCCCGGCAGCAACTGACCTGTGCGCCGTTCCTCGGAACCGTCACAGTGTCGAGATTCGCCCTGACCCCCTTCGACCGGGACCCGTCCCGGGCCAGTTGTCCGCAGGAATGGGAGGCGTCGCATGAGCTGGAAAGCCGACGAAATCTTGAAGGCCCTGATCGAAAAGGGCAAACAATCGGGCTCGCTGACCTACGACGAGGTCAACCTCGCGCTGCCCGAATCGGCCGAGCCCGACCGGCTCCCCGACCTCCTCGAACTGCTCGAATCCCACGGCATCACGCTCATCGAAGCCGAAGACGCCGAGGAAGAAACCCCGGTTGCCAAAGTCGAAGAGCGCCCGACCGCCGAAGCCGCCGCGGCGTTCGAAGACAACGACGGCGACGGTCGCCACATTGACGATCCCGTCCGCATGTACCTCACGCAGATGGGCGAAATCCCGCTGCTCGACCGCAAGCAAGAAGTCTCGCTGGCGCAGAAGATCGAAGTGACCCGCCGGCGCTTCCGCCGGAAGGTGCTCGAGTGTGATTACGCCATGCGCAACGTCTTCGAGACTCTCAAACGCGTCCACTTGGGCGAACTGCCGTTCGATCGCACGGTGAAAGTCTCTCAGACCGAGAACCTCGAAAAAGACAAGATTCTGCAGCGGATGCCGCACAACCTGCGGACCCTCGAACCGCTGATGGAATCGAACGTGGACGACTTCCACCGACTCATCGAAGCCGAGTTGAACGACGGCGAGCGCGAAGAAATTCGCAAACGCTTGAAACTGCGGCGCCGCAAGACCGTGACGCTGGTCGAAGAATTGTCGATCCGGACGCAAAAAGTCCAACCGCTGATGAAAAAGCTCGAGCAAATCAGCGCGCGGATGGACGACCTTGAAGATCAGATCTCGTCGCTCCGTGGCAACCGCAGCGCCCGCGAGGAGCGGGGCAACTTGCAGAAAGAACTGCAAGACCTCATGCTCATCACGCTCGAAGAACCGGCCGGGCTGCGCCGTCGGGTCGCGATCATGAAGCAGCGATTCGGCGAATACGAACAAGCCAAGCGAGAACTCTCCGGCGGCAACTTGCGCCTCGTCGTCAGCATCGCCAAGAAGTACCGCAACCGCGGCCTGAGCTTCCTCGACCTCATCCAAGAAGGCAACACCGGCCTGATGCGGGCCGTCGATAAATACGAGTACCGCCGCGGCTTCAAGTTCAGCACGTACGCCACCTGGTGGATCCGCCAAGCGATCACGCGGGCCATCGCCGACCAAGCCCGCACGATCCGCATCCCCGTGCACATGATCGAGACGATGTCGAAACTGCGCAACGTCTCCAAGAAGCTGTTGCAGGAACTCGGCCGCGAGCCGACCATCGAAGAAACCGCCAAAGCCGCCGGCATCAGCTACGAAGAGACCAAGCGCGTCCTCAAGATCAGCCGGCACCCGATCAGCCTCGACCGGCCCGTCGGCGAAGGCGAAGACAGCTACTTCGGCGACTTCATCGAAGACGACACGGTCGAATCGCCGGTGAGCGCGGCGACCAACGAAATGCTGAAGGACAAGATCGAGAACGTGCTGAAGACGCTGACGTACCGCGAACGCGAGATCATCAAGCTCCGCTACGGCCTCGGCGACGGCTACACGTACACCCTCGAAGAAGTCGGCCGCATTTTCAAGGTGACCCGCGAGCGCGTCCGGCAGATCGAAGCCAAGGCCGTCCGCAAACTGCAGCACCCCGTCCGCAGCCGGCAACTCGAAGGCTTTCTCGACGTCTGGGGCGCCGCCATCGCCAATCGCAAAACGCAGGCGCAGCCTGCGGGGTGAATGTTATACCGGAGAATTGAATCAATACAGCGGGCGGCGGCTGACAAGCCGCCGCCCGCAACTTCGCAACAATACGCAAGTGTGGGTTCATTCAACGAGGCTGTAGTGTCACACCGGATATACGATCCACAATGGAAGTGGATGGCGTCGATCACGTAATTTCTAAGCCGAAAAATGGACTTCCCACGATGATTCCGCACGTTGAACTCGAAGACGACTGAAAATCTCGAAGTGGGACATCTTCTACGACGTCAACGGCGTGCTGCACCGTCCGGGCTACCGGAGCAACTTCGCGGACAACCTCAAGAAGAGCCTCCCGCGGATTGCGTTCGCCCACGATTTTCGCTTTTGAGCCTGCATCCCTTCACCATTCCTTCGCGCAGCTTCTGTAGACGTTGCGGCCCATCGCGATAGCATAACTGTTGCTCCAGCGTCTGGGGCGAATACGCCGAACCCAACTACCGTCGGTCGGCTCTTTCCATTACGGTGGGCACATTGGCCCCCCGACGGCGGATTCGTTTCCGCCGATGCGTTTTCCTCTAACCCCGATTGTGCCGGGGGCAGGCTTCACATGATGCTCGACAAAGTCCGAAACATTGGAATCATGGCCCACGTCGACGCGGGCAAGACCACCACCACCGAGCGCATCCTGTACTACAGCGGCACCAAGCACAAAGTCGGCGACGTCGACGACGGCGACACCACGACCGATTTCGACCCTCTCGAACGCCAAAAAGGGATCACGATCAACTCGGCTGCCGTGTCGATCGACTGGTCGGACCACGACGGCAACGACATCGCCATCAACATCATCGACACCCCCGGCCACGTCGACTTCACGGCCGAAGTCGAGCGGTCGCTGCGCGTCCTCGACGGCGCCATCGGCGTCTTCTGCGCCAAGGGCGGCGTCGAAGTGCAATCCGAAACCGTCTGGCGGCAAGCGACCAAATACAAGGTCCCGCGGTTGGCGTACGTCAACAAGCTCGACCGCATGGGCGCCGACTTCTGGAAATGCGTCGATCAGATGAAGACGAAGCTGCACGCGAACCCGGTCGTCGTGACCATCCCCGCCGGGCAAGACTCGGCGCTCGAAGGGATCGTCGATTTGATCCGCATGAAGCTCGTGACGCGCAACACGGACGACAAAACGCACCGCGAGTTCTACACGAACGACGTACCGGAGAAGTACCTCGCCGAAGCGACCAAGCGCCGCGAAGAGATGCTCGACGGCATTTCGATCGCGTCCGACGAAGTCACGGAGTTGATCTTGGAAGGGAAAGAGGTCAGCATCGATTTGATCCTCAAGACGCTCCGCAAGGGGACGCTCGAGAATCTCTTCACGCCCGTGCACTGCGGCAGCTCCAAGATGTTCCACGGCGTGCAGCAACTGCTCGACCTCGTCGTCGATTGCCTGCCGAACCCGCTGGAAAAGCCGCCGGTGAACGCGATGCACCCCAAGACCAAAGAGCCGCAGCTCCGCTACCCGGACGCGACCCAGCCGATGTCGGCGCTGGCCTTCAAAACGGTCGCCGAGACCAACGGCGACCTCGTGTACATCCGCGTCTACTCGGGCACGCTACGACCGGGCGAAACGTACATGAACACGACGACGGGCAAGAAAGAGCGCATCGCCCGCTTCATGCGGATGATGGGCGACAAGCGCATTCCGCTCGAGAGCGCCGGCCCCGGCGACATCGTCGCGGCCATGGGCCTCGCCGATACGTTTACCGGCAACACGCTGTCCGACACGGAGAACCCGGTCACCCTCGAGGCGATCCAGTTCCCGAAGCCGGTCATCGCGCAGGCCCTCACATTCAGCAAGTTGCTGGACGCGAGCAAAGTCGGGGAAGCCCTCAACCGCTTGGTCCGAGATGATCCGACGTTGAAGACGCACACCGACGACGAAACGAAAGACACGATCATCTCCGGGATGGGCGAGCTCCACCTGGAAATCAGCATCGAGAAACTCAAACGCGCCGTCGGCATCCGCCAAGACGACACGGAATCGGTGAAGCTCGGCCGCCCGCGCGTCGCCTACCGCCAGAGCCTCGCCCGCACCGTCGACTTCGAATACAAGTTCCAGAAGCAGACGGGCGGCCGCGGGAAGTTCGCCGTGATCGCGGTGAAGTTCAGCCCGCTCAACCCGGAGCAGATCGAAGTCAAGATCAAGGAGATCGAGGAGCTGAACGACCCGAAGATCAAACCGGATCCGAACAACGTCTACTTCGTGAACAACATTACGCAGGGGGCGATTGACAAGCAGTTCATCCCGAGCGTGGAGGAAGGCCTCCGGGAAGGGGCGAAGAAGGGGTACAAGTTCCCCTTCCCGTTCGTCGACCTGGAGTTCGACCTGCACTTCGGCAAGATGCACGACGTCGACTCGTCGCAAGACGCGTTCTACCTCTGCGCCTTGGAAGCCTTCCGCGAGGCCCAAGATAAAGCCGGCATCCAGTTGCTGGAACCGGTGATGAAGGTCGTGGTGGTGACGCCCAAGGACTACCAAGGGCAGATCACGGGGAACATCAGCAGCAAACGCGGCGTCATCGAGGACACGACCGAGGAGAAGGGCGTGACCCAAGTGAGCGCCAAGATCCCGCTGGCGAACCTCGTGGGCTACACGAGCGACCTGCGTTCGGCCACCAAGGGCCAAGCGAGCTTCAGCATGGAGTTCAGCCACTACGCCCCGGTGCCGGTGGAACTGGCGGACCTGCCGCCGGGCACGGTGCGGGGCGGGAAGTGAGCAACGAGCCGGACGCATGAGCGACGGACTGTGAACCGA
>JBBRUN010000146.1:0-10888 GCA_038247765.1 Gemmatales bacterium
CGAAGAAGATTGCGCAAATTCTCGACCCGGTAGCCGAGGTGCGAACTGCCTTGGAAATCTCCATCCATACCGAGTGGTCCCGTATCTCCCCAGCGGATGCCGTTCACCGAGCTGATTATCTACGAACGTTCAACATTGCGACTCGTCATGTACTGCTGAAAGTCTGATCGCATTTCATCAAGAAGAATGCTCTTCTCCATCAATTTTGAAAAATGGCGGAAATCGTCGTTGTAATTTGTGTAAGCTCCTGAAGAGATGCTGGGAAGGCCTATCAACCGTAAGGCATCGAAGCTCCGCATTCTCGGGATACGACCGAGAAATTCTCCTTCGGCCGTATGGCGTTGTGCAAAGTCGATGCCAGACAGCCCAATCTGACTGATAGCTCGCGCAGTCGACCACCAGTAATTGCCCGAAAAAAAACGAAAACAAGGGCGGAATCCAAGCCAAAGCATGATTGGGCGACGCGGTGTGAGCCAAGCATCGAAACCATAAGCCGTAAAGCCTTCGTCGAGTACAGAAATTGCGTCGCGATAGCGGTAGAACGCAAAGTACTCCATCCACTCTCGCCAAAGTGGGACAATCTCTGGCTTCAGAGTTGTGCTAAATGCGCCATTTGTATGGCAATAAAGAATAGATTGTGTAGAACCCCATCGCTTAGAGCAGTCTTCGTGCAGACGCAACAAGGTCACCCATTCGTTGCCAGTCGGCGCGCTGGCAATAATCTTAACGTTCGGAATTTTATTCAAGTGTTCGGAAAGTTCCGATGCCGATTTCGGATCGGAATTCACAATGCCACAATGGATCACAGCATTCGAAATAAAGCAATTGATTTTGTCGATTTGCTGTTTCGCAATCGCAGATCCAATCGGGTTGGCGAATATGTGATAGTAAATTTGATGATCCATAGCGTCTTTCTGCCGACCGTTGGTAGTTGTGCTTGATCTAGCTTCGCGATCGATCGCACCTTGTCCTCATCACCCAAGTAATATCCACTGGGGCTTGGGTGGAATCATGCAGCCACTTCGCCATCGCAAAAGTACTCGACGGCTGAATTCAGTAGGACGTCGCCGATTTCCTAACTGTCCAGCTCGTCACCATTAGCGCGTGGGTGGAGGCATATGGCCAGCTCAAGCAAAATCGGGTTAAATCTTATGAAGACGAAGTCAGTAGCGCCGGCCTCGCATGTGTCGGAACTGACACCACCGCAGTAAGCTAGCGCAGGCCTCGGCTTTTCAAAAATCGCGAGACGAGCTTCTTCGGGGTCCGGGCCCAGATGCGCAAATTCGCTTTCATCAAAGGCCATAATCGCCTGAGAGCAACACATCTCCTGACGGATCCTCACGCACGCGTGAAGACCATCTTCGCGAGATTGCGCTGTTCAGGAAAGATGCCGTCCAATAGTTTGGTGAGAGGGAGGGGCAAGCCCATCAGAGCCTTAGAAAAAACGCCCATCGGCTCTCCTTCATGATGTTTCTTTCCGATGAAGTGACGGTAGATCCACTCGAACCACATTCGACTGATTTTTGTGTTTAAGAATTTGCTTTCGACCAGGCGGAAACCGTACTCCCGGAAGATCGATTCGTAGACGCCGATTCTGCGCCCCACCCAGTCACCCGTGCTGCCGATGGTTTCGCTCGATCCGATGTCCTCCATGCAGAGTATCGTTCCGCGCGTTACTCTACAGATCTCCTGCACAAGGCCTTTCAACCTGAGCTCGTCCGTATTATGTTGCAAGACCGTCACCGTCAGAGAAATGTCGATGGACTGGTCGTCATAGGGCAAGCGGCTACCGTCCGTTTTCGAGAGTTCGGCCAGTTCGGCCAAGTTCTGCTTTGCAACCTCCAACATGCGTTCGGAGATGTCGACCCCCAAAAGCTTTGTCGGCTTGTGGTGGGTCGCGATATGTTTGAGATTTCCACCGGGACCACACCCTATCTCGAGGACAGTCTTGAATTCAAATTCGATGGTATCCAGAAACTTTCGAAGAAACTTGCTCCTTTTATACCGATTGTACGGATTGTCGTCTCCTGCCAGAAAGTTCTGCCCTCGTTTCCCGATCTCGTCCGCTACCCGTGTCCAATAGGCTTCTGGGTTGTGCTGGATCAATTGTAATACCTCCGTTTTAGAACACGTTTTTGGGCAATCGTTATTTCACACATGACGCTGATAGACAAGCGGGCTCGCATCCAAATGTTTGAAGCCAAGAAATCTGGGGTTTCGGAAAGTCGGCACCCCTCGCGCACGGGTCTATTCTCTTTGGCGCGACGCCACCGCAATCGGTTCACCGGAGTCCTCGGCCTTTCAAAAATCGTGAAAATAGCCTCTGCGGCGTCCGGGCCCAGATGCGTAACTTCGCTTTCGCCAAGGGCCAGATGCGCTCTTCCCGCTGCCCGTACCGCAGCCAATAGTAGTAGGCCGGCTCGTGCTTCGGGTACGCAGCCATCCACGGCTTCGGCACGTTCGTGAAGTGAACGATACGCACATCGCTCGGGATCGAGTAGTCGAAAACGTGATGGGCGTTGAAAGCGCGGGGCAAGTAGCGCACGTTGGGTTGCATCAGTCCATTGAGGAAAGGCTGATCCCAAATCTTAGGGTGGAACGGGTAGCCGCCGGCTTCGAATGCGTTCTCGTACCGTTCAGGCAGATCGCGCCACTCGGCGGTTCGTACCGCGAACAGTCCACCATTGAAGCCGCGGCCATCGACGATGGAAGGGAATTGTTTTTCGTACAGTGGGAACAGTTCCGGTTCGACCATAAAACGCATCTTGTAAGCCGTATCCATCACGGCGATAACCTCACCGGGCTGAACTTGCCACAGTTCGGGCGCCGGGCGACAGAGAACCATATCGCAGTCGACCCACACCGCGATATCCGCGTCGACCAGTGGGGTGAATAACTTGAGCAAGGCCGGTTGCATTTTTTCATCGACGATACGGATCGGACGTGGGGCCGGGAAAATTGTCGCCAGCCCGCCGAGTTTCCGACCGACCTCGCTAGCGTCTTTCGCGGGAGTGATGCAAAAACGAGCCACGTCCGGGTGGTATTCTTGAAAATCGCGAAGGATGATGGCGGCCCCATCCACGAACCCCGCATCGCAGCCCGTGACAACAGCATTTCGCACAATATTTCCCTGCGTAGTCACGATCGGTCAATTCCGGTAAACGGCCTCGGCAACTTCCGCGTGATGCTCGACCATCATCCCCATCTGGTACAGATTCTCGACGCGCTCACGACCCCGTTTGCCAAGCTCCAAGCGAGTGTGTGCATCCTTGCATAGATCTCGGAGTTCTTTCGCCAATTGCTCCGCATCCCCCGCTGGGAAGACGCGCCCGGCATCTCCGACCACTTCGGCCAGCGCTCCCGCATCCGATACCAAACAACACGCGCCACAAGCCATCGCTTCGATCAGAACCAGCCCGAAGGCCTCAAACCAAATTGAAGGAACCACGACGATATCGGCGGAGCCGAAAAACTCGGGGATCGAGTCGATGTGCCCTAAAAACTGCACATCGTCGAGTCCAGTGTGCCGGCAATACTCCATTAGCTCTGCTTCTTGAGTGCCCTTGCCAGCAATCAACAGGTCGTAATTCCTCATGCCGCTGCCCCGCAGTAACGAGTGAGCTTGAAGTAGCGTTGTCACCCCTTTCTCAGGGATCAACTGCCCGGCGTACACCACTCGCACCCGTTCTCGAATTGGTCGGGGCGGCATCGGGAACTGATCGAGTACGATGCCGTTATATACCACACGGATCTTTCGAGCAAGAAGAAAAACACGCTCGATATCCCGCTTGGCGATGGCGTGCGAAACTGGGACCACGGAATCGACAATCCGGCCGACGGCCGATCCGCGCATTCGGGCCAGTATCCGTTTCCAACCGCGGCGGATCGGTGCTTGTCCGCTGGAATGGTCAATCACGATGAGACGGCCGAGCCGACCTCGGAGCTTTAGCTTCAGCAGCGGCCAGCAGAACGCGGAGAGGAAACTTGTTTGCGTTAGATCTGGGCCATATCCTTCCAAGCGCTGAACAAGATCGAGAGCCGAACTTTGGTTAAACGGAAAGGAAATCACGACGTACCCGGCACCGGCCGCGGCGAGTTCGAGTTGAAAACCGAGTGGAGGCTCGGCCCCAAAGGCAAAGCGGACTTCCCATCCTTTCGCTTTCATCTCCCGGCTCAGACCCAGAATGAAATGGTCGAACGTGCGCGTCCCACGCGGTTCGTAGTCCATGATGTGTAGCAATCGTGGCATCTGTTAACGAATCTCCGGGGCAGGCAGTTCCTTGACAACGCGGGCCGGATTCCCGGCTACGATGGTATCGGCGGGAACATTCTTGGTGACGACCGACTGCGCGGCGACAATCGCGCGATCACCGATACTTACGCCTTTCAACACGAGCGCACCAAAACCGATCCAAACATCGTCGCCGATGACGACGGGGGCAATCGCTTCAGCCGGGGTCGGCTCCCCAGCCCTACGCCGAGCGGCGTCGGTAGGGTGCCCGTCCAAATCGTAGATTAGCACACCCGTAGCCAAAAGGCAGTGGCGACCGATACGGACGGATCGCCCAACGTTCAGGCCGCAACTGTGACCGATAAATGTACCGTCGCCGATGATCAACTCGGGGAGCTCCGGCGACGGCCGGCCAAAGGCAATCGACGATTTCCCCGACAGCCGAACTCCCGACCCGATAATGATGCGTCCACGCCCAGCAATATACGGTAACTCTTCCATTCGCAAATTGCTACCGACGGAAGCGCAAATGCTCCTGAATAGCGGCTCGTTCCAGAAGAAACGTCTTGCCCAAACCCACATATTACGAACGAATACATGGAGGCGATAACACAAGCGGAATACCGGCCGCGTGAGAACATTCACCGGCAGATGGAAGGTAGCAATCGTTTTGGCGAATCGTTTCAGGGTGCCCCAGAGAGGGCCTTCTGCGCGTCGCAATTTTTCGCGGAGACTCATAACGGCTCTCTCGGCAAAGTGTGGCTACCCCGGAGCCAACGCCATACGGCGGCCATCAGCAATCGGGCCCGACCAAACCTCGTACGGACATCAGCTGACGAATAGGGCAAGGGGTAGCCCAGCAAACAGCGGATCAAGTGGTGAGTTGCCAGGCGCATTTCCCCGGCGCGGAAGCGCATGTATCCGCAGGAATAGCGGAAGTAGGCCCGTGCTTTCCGCCGCAGCAAGGGCCGGCCTGCGAACGTCCCCGCGACATCCAATTTTGAGAGGATCGCGAACATCCCCGCTTCCATTCTGGCCGCATCTTTGCTCAAACTCCCGGGAGTGGTCGAGCGGTAGCCCGTCATCGCAACGGTCAAGTTTGCGACCTTAATGTTCTTGGCGACGCGGATCCAAAAATCGTGATCCTCGGGACCACGCAGTGCCAAATCGAATTCGCCGGCTGCGCGCAACGCATCCGTACGAGCCAAAATCGTGGAAGTCACCAAACTGTTGCGAACGATCAGATCGTCCAAGCGAATGATTTCTATAGTTGGCAATGGCCCGGCAGCAATGGGTGGATGGTTGCCCGGCCAATCGTAGAGAGGGGTGCCGATCAATCCCAATAGGGGGTGCGCTACGAGAATCGCCACTTGAATTTCAATCTTTTGCGGATGCCAGACATCGTCCGCGTCGAGGAAGGCGATCAAATCGCCAGTGGCTTCGCCCATCCCCCGATTCCGAGCCGACGAGACGCCACCATTCACTTTTGGAATGTAGCGTATGCGCTGGCCAAAACGGGCGATCCGCTCCACGGTGTCGTCGGTCGAACCATCGTCGACGACGATGACTTCGTGCACGGGTCTGGACTGCGCAAGTACCGACGCAACCGCCTCGACCACGAGTGGGCCGCTGTTGAAGGTCGGGATGACGACGCTGACTCGCATTCGCCGGCTACCGATAAGTGTTGCGGATGACAATTTCCTTGTGGCCTGGATTCTCGAAGGTGATAAATCCAACAGGGTCGCCGAGGACAGCGACTTTCGAAAGCGGAATATCCGGTTCCGCCCGGAGTGTACTGAGATAGTGATATTTTAAAGTAACCTTCCCCGTCGATACCCCCGACAATCGCAGTTCGTTTGGTGCGGAGACGACCGTGCCACTCCCGTCGAGGAAAAAAGTCCGTTGGCATGTTTCGTTTCGGTAAGCGACATACTTCCCGATTTGGACGACTCGGCTCAGCGCAGGGGCCCACTTTTTCGCACGCACTTCTCCAGGCGAATCCACTTCCACGATAAACCATTCCACATTCAACGCGTTAAGGCGCTCGACGACCTCCGTCAAATTCAGCTCATCGACCCGTTTGCCAAACCAAGTATCGACCGGATCGGTCGCCACTTTTCGGCCCGGCATACTATATCGATGGGGGAGGAGCACGTGATCGTACGGTCCACCGATGGTTTCGCGATGGAGATACCACGGAGATAGGTTGGCGAGGACGACGACGCGATCATCAAAGAGGATGCGGGATCGCCGATCGGTATTTTCACCAAGCCAATTGTAGAGTTGTCGCTCGTCGGTATGGAGCCCACCGAAGCGCGGAGCGCTGAGCGCTTGCAATCCGGCAGGGACAAATCGAGGTACGACTAGCGCGGCCAGCAAGAGGGGCACGATCGACAGCCGGCGCGGGATCGCTCGGATTTGCTCAATCATTTTCTCGAGGCCAATAGTGGCCGGGAGGAGCAAAAAAATGAGCGAGGCCGCTAAGAATCTGTAGGGTTGCAGTTCGGCCAAAAAGTTCACGTAGCTACCCAGATAAGAAATTCCGAGCAGCCCAACAAGCCCCAATCCCCACTGCCTTCGTTCGAAGCCAGAGTTCCGCCAACTCGCAAACCCGATCAGAGCCAATAGGCTGACCAGCTGGAGGAACACAGTTGTATCGAACGGTCGCCGGTACGATCGATCCGAAAGGGCATCGGCGAGAAGGTATCGCACGCCGGTCTCGAACGGACCTGGTGCACCACCTGTATAGGCTTCTGGTCGGAGTTGAAAAAACGGGATGAGCCAATGGGCACTGATTAACAAAAATACCAGTCCGGCCGGTACGTGACCCAACCAGAATCGCCAACGGAGAAAAACGAGACCATAGAGAATAGGCCAACCGCACGCGCACGCCAACACGAACGCACACAGCGGGTGAAACGTCGTTGCGGCCCCCGCGAGCAAACCGACCGCGGCTCCCCGGCCCAGAGTCTTATGGAGGCCTTCGGCACAGGCGCCGAGCATCCGACCGTATCCGACGGCGGTACAGAGGGACAACATTGACCCCGTGAGAAAAGCCGTTGTCCCAAACGTCCACATGAATTGCGTATGGGATTCCAATTGCCAGAGACCCACACCGAGCAATATGGCGAGAGACTGACTCGCTCCAGAGAGTCCCGCCCATCGGGCCGCGAATGCGGGCAGGAAGGGGGGGAGCAGAAAAAGAAGGAATAGGAAAAGCCGGAATGCGACCGGAGCCGGTAGGAAATCGCGAGTGGCGAGTAAAATTAGATCGAACGATTGAGTACCGACGCCCGTAAATACGCCCGCAGGATATCCCGCCAAATGTTCCGGCGAATAGACCCACGTCTTGAGTGGGAACTCCCCACCTTGCGCGACGAGGTACGATTCGGTGAATTTGATAGGCCAGTCGCCGTGCATCACCGGATCCTGGCTCAGAATTCCCGAGAATCCGAAAATCTTCACGACAAGCAATACGTGGACTAAGGCCGCGAACAAGGCGGTCCATCGCATTCGCAGCGGGGCGGGGTCGCTAGGGACTTCCATCAGGACTCACTTGCGTACGCAAACGACAACGTTCCAACACAGTCGGCGGAAGAAAGGCATGATCTTCAGCAGTTTCCTGTCGAGCCATGCCAAACGGCCGTAGAGCGTCTTGAGTTCGTCCGCTTGGCGGATGATTTTTTTCCAATAGCGTTCTTGGTTCGGGTGAACGCGATCGATCAAGTAAAACTTTGCGAAAATCAAGAGGGTCGTAAACCAAAAATAGCGCATTTCGACATTTGAGAACACTCCCCGAAAAAGGCGCAGATCCGCACGAGTCAACGGATGTTCATCCGTAGTTCGCACTTGGTTCGCCATTCGTCGGTAGACGTTGATCGCTGGATTGGCTGACAGCGGATCCCAAAAACAAGCCCGGCCGCCCGGCTTGAGGACGCGGTGGGCTTCCGCCAGTGCTACTCGCATGTCACTGTGGTGCAAGACGTTCGCGCCGTAGACCACATCGAAACTACCATCGGCGAACGGCAGTTTCTCCGATGAGGCGACGGCAGTCTTCACTCCGACGCAGTGGAATTCGGCGACCCTTCGCGTGAGCTCGAGCATCCCCGGCGAAAGATCCGTCGCAGTGACGTTGGCACCAGCGAGGGCGAAAAAGACGGACGCCTCGCCGCATCCACACCCGAGTTCGAGGATCGATAACCCTCGGACATCGCCCAACCAATCTCGAATGAACTGATTTTCTGGGCAGGTACACGCCTCGAAACTCGCGAGTACCGGAACCTTGGCCGGGTCTTCCTCCCGTGCCCACTGATCGTGGAACTCCGCCTCACGCTCCGCGAGCGGCGCACCGGCCGAATGATTGTTGAGGTTACCGATCTCTTCTCCTCAGTTGGGGTGAGTGCGCGATGACCGCAAAGATTCGCCAGCTTTTGTATTCGCCAAACGACTCGCAGTCGAGCGGCTTGTTCACTTTGACACGGGTATCGATGTTCGGCCAGCAGCGAAGATCATTTTCGAAGTCGTGACTCAACCGAAGGATCCCGGCTGTTCGACGACACTTTCCTCGCGGGGTTCCATGTTCCGAGGTAGAAGTCGAGGGGTGTGTTGAGACTCGATTCGATTCGGCGCGAGCTCGTTTAGCTCCTTCACCGTGAAGTTTGATACCGATCGCACGATATACAAAGGTCTGGCTTTCAGTTCCTCGTAGATGCGGGCGACATAATCTCCGATGAGCCCGAGCATCGCCACCACCAAGCCGATTAGCCCGACCATGAGCCATACCAACGACGCCCAACCGGGAGCGGCCACTTGGAAAATCAAGGCCATCACGGCGGCGTATATGGCGTAGGCGAACGCTGTCGTCATCAGGATCATTCCGATGACCAACCCCATCCGTAGAGGCATCCCCGAGAAGGAGGTGATTGCCCTCCAAGCGAACGCAAGCATCTTGCTGAGGGGATATTTCGTTTCACCGGCCGCTCGGGCCGGGCGTTCAAAGGGAACCGCTGTTTGTTTAAACCCGAGCCAAGCCACCATGCCGCGGACGAACCGATGCCTTTCGCGTAACTGACGAAACGCCGTGGCCACTTGGCGACTCATCAGCCGGAAGTCCCCCACGTTTTCGGGCAGTTCCTTGTGAACCGCCGTCCGCATCACCCAGTAAAAACAACGCGCCGTGAGCCGCTTGAACCATGTTTCCCCGTGTCGAATCGTCCGCTGGGCGTACACCACGTCGTATCCGTCTTGGTACTTGCGGATCATTTCCAGTACGACTTCGGGGGGATCTTGCAGGTCGGCGTCCATCACCACGACCACATCGCCGCTCGCATAGTCGGTGCCGGCCGTGATCGCGATCTGGTGCCCGAAATTGCGGGAGAAATCAATCAATTTGATCCGCGGGTCGGTGACGGAAGCGTGCTCGAGTAATTCCGTCGTACGATCCCGGCTGCCATCGTTGACGAATATCACCTCCGCTTTCGCCGGCAACTGCGTCAATAGCTCGGCGAGCCTCGGCAGCAAAAGCGGGATAACGGCTTCTTCATTGAAGACGGGCAAGACTATAGAAATCAGTTCGAGCGGCCGAGACAAGATAGTATTCCTCTTTAAAACCATAGTCCTAATTTTACACGCCGCGTATGACCCTGTTTAAATCGGGGACTGGGGCGACCTCGACGTCGGATCGATCACTTCGGAGTAATATTCGAGCATTCGATCCACCACCGCATCGCGAGCGAAGTTTGCCACACAGTGAGCGCGAGCCGACCCCCCGATGAGCCCCCGATCCCGACCACCTAGCAGATCAGCAAGCGCACTGGCAAGCCCTCCCGACTTGGCCATGTCAACGGGAATCCCACCGGATCCCGTCATCCATTCCAGGATCGGATGCCGGTTCACCACACAGGGAAGGCCGGAGGCCGTTGCTTCGATCAGCGCGATCGGCATCATCTCGAATAGACTACATAACACAAAAACATCCGCAGTGCGGTACAATTCCGGCATCCGCGACCTCGGAAACCGGATCAAGAACCTCACGCGGTCTCCCAGCAACCGGGTTCCCTCGGCGATCAGTTCGTCGGTCTCGGTTTCCCAACCGCCGGCCACAACGAGCCAAACGGGCAGATCACGATTTTCTCCCCTCAGCTTGGCAAACTCGTCGATCAGGTAATCGACACGTTTGTGTCCCCGCTTGATCGCGGCCGCTGTCAACACGATCAGACCATCTGCCGGTATACCGAGTTCGGCTCGAAGTTCATCCGAGCGACCTGGGTGGAACCGTTCGGTATCGATAAAGTTCGGGATTGCCGTCCACGCGGGTTTCCAAGTACCCTCGGCCTTCAAGCGTTCGAGGTGCCAAGGGGCGAGGTGTTGCAGGAAGTCGATTCGTTTCAGAAAACTCGCCGGCTCCTCGGTGCCGTGCGCCAAAATCGTGCGAGTGCGGATCAGGCCGAGCCGTCGTGCCCGCTGAGCGAGGATCGCGACGAGGGGATCCTGCACGTGCAAGATGTCGGCCCGCTTTCGTCGAAGGAGGCGGATCAGATTAACCGCGAACGTGGTTTGTTCGATGCCGTATCCCGAACCCAATCCGAGCCGCCACGACAACCGTTTGGGTAGGTGCCGGAGCAGTCGCTTCGCATGTTCCGATTCACGGGTCAGGCA
>JBBRUN010000147.1:0-10887 GCA_038247765.1 Gemmatales bacterium
ATCAGTGTCGCGGGCAGTCCGGCCAGTCGCGGCTCCGCGAGGGCCAGCATCGTGCGGTCTTGATCGAGGCAAAACAGCCGGCCGGTCGGGCCGAGTTTCTCCGCGATCAGCTTGCTGTGCCCCCCGCCGCCGGTGGTGCAATCCACCCACGTTTCGCCCGGCCGCGGGTCGAGTAGGCGCAGCGTCTCCGCGGGCAAAACGGGAACGTGGCCAACTTCCAGCGGCGGGGGCATACTTCGGGCCAGGATCGGGGTCAAGGGGAAATGCGATCGGGGTGCCCAAACGGATTCTGGCGGAGGATGCCCGATGTCGCTTTCAGGTTTCGGTCATTCTGCATACCCCCCTCGCTGAAAGCTCCGAAAGCTCCGAAAGCGAAAAGGAAATCTCGGCAATCCCAATGTTCCAGCGACTTCTCATCTGACAGCGGTTTGACTAACCCTGCGCTTAGCTTACAAAGTGGCTTCGCGAATGGGCGACTCACCCCGGCACAGTCTCCAACTCCCCGCCGGCGCGGGTGGACAGCGCCGGCAGGATCGCTTCGGCCAATAGGTGGTGCCCGAACAGTGTGTTGATCTGTCAGTAGTGGATGGAACTGACATAGAACCCGGTATGTCCGATAACCCGACTCACTTCGCTGGCATCGACCGCTTCACGACTGGTTACCGCAAAGGTCACACGCCCCGTCTTCGGATTGGCCGTGACGGAACCGGGCACGACCCACGATAGGGTTTCGAGTGCGGCCGCTACCTTCATGCCGCATTGAATCGGGCAGTGCATGCCCTCAACCTCTACTTCCACTCGCGGTCCATCTTGCGCGGAACGGCTCACCGAACGGGCAAAAACGACACCCGCCACACCCAGAGTAGAAAGAGTGATGAGAGTGACGATTGCGGCCGTGCGGCTTCTATGACTCCGGCGCGGGATAATTGGCGACGCGATCCCAGCAAATACCGAGTCTGTTTCTGCGGTGGTCGTTTCCATAGCCCCATCCATTTGAAACTCGAGCGTTTTGCTATCACAATGCTACCTATCCTAAACAGCTCACGCAAGCCACGAAGCCCGATCAAAGCGTCTTCGCGCTCACTGAAGACGGTGCAGCAGTGGATTGAGGACTCCATTGAAGGTGCCGGCGGCGAACAAGTGGGCCGGCTCTACAGGTAGACGAGGCTCTGCGGTTCGTGCGGCAGAAGCTGTTCGGCTGAGTCTGCCGTTTGAGAGCAAGGTAGTCTTAGCCTGTCCTGCACTCACGAATCCAGCGGGCTTCCATGAACTTGGAAATCTTGATGTGCGTGCCGCGGGTGGTTTTCCCGGCCTCGGTCTTCAGTGAGAACCGAACGTCATCAACCTTCAAGTCGTAGCCGGCACTCGTCACATCCTCGTCCATTTCTGCCGTCCGCCCTGCCACAAACGAGGCCGCTTTGAAAGCAAACTCGAACGTCTTCTTCTTGAAAACCTCTTCGTGCGTTGCGTGATGCAACTGCAAGCGAATGCGGAAGTTCTTGGCAAACGGCTCGGTGACGATGTCCGTGTCGGAGTCAATCATTTCCACGAACCGAGCCGACTTCAGCCATGCCCAAACAATAACCGAAGATGACGCAGAGTCCACGGACGATGAGTAGCGTTGGTTGCCGATTGAAATGAACTGAATCCGTTGTTACCTCTGCTACCGAACGATCCGCGACACTGTCCCTTGACTTACGCCGTGCTGTTGGGCAATGACCGCCTGCGACACGCCCGCCAACCACTTCTTGCGCATTTCCGCAGCGTCCTTGCGTGGCCGACCGGCGGGCTTCTTGTTGGTTCCAAAGCCAAGAGTTTCTTCACGTTCCCGGAGATCGTCCAAGCCCCGTACATGGTGGAGTCGGTGCTCGGTCGGTTTATTCCTTGACGCGCTTCAGATAGTAAATCGTCGCGTTCTTGCCCGTCGCCAAGACGCTGGGCACTTCGGCGTTGTGCTCGATGAAGCAGACTTTCAGTGTGTCATTTTCGATTTCGTACAGGCAACGCCACTCGGTTTTTTCGGTGCCGTTGAGCCACTTCATCTTGCCCGGCGACGACGTTGGATCCAGTGAATATTCCGAATCGTTCTGGCGAGGGCTGTTGTCGTACGAGATCCCGCATTTGCCGTCGGCGTCGAATTGGAACGTGCTGATGGTCTCGGGCTGTTTCTCCGCGCCGCGCAGCGACATGAATTCCTGTTTCCAGTTCCCGAGGATCCGGATTTTGTCGTTGTTGCGTTTGATCTCTTTGGGCACCGGTGCGGCCTCGACCGCCGTAGCCCCGAGGGCGACTCCGATCGCGAGCAGTGTACTGTGGAGTCGCATCGCGAGGCTCGTCGGTGGAAGGATTGACTTGAGTTTGCTGCAATCGAGGCGCCGCGTCAACGAACTTCCGCGTCCGAATATCCGCGATCCGGAAACGCCTATCCGGAATCGACCGCGCCTTTCCTTTGAACGGAACGCGTTCCATCTTGTAACGTAGTGACTGTCGCACATGGAATGGATGAGGCTGTTTATGCCAGTGGGGCCGGACAAAATCTGCGGGGTCGTGGCGCGGACGCGCCACAAGATGATGCAAGTGGAACTCCGCGAAGCCGCGACGCGCGGGGCGAAATTCCTCGACGTGCGGATCGACTTCCTCACGAAAGCGGTCGATTTCAAGCGGTTGCTGCCTTTCAAAGGTTGCCCGTGGCTGGCGACGTTCCGCCGGCCGATCGATGGCGGCCGCTGGCCGGGCACCGAACCGGAACGCCAGACGGTGCTGCGGCAGGCCATCGTTTCCGGCGCATTCGAGTGGGTCGACCTCGAGACCGACATCGCCGACGGCATCCGCCGCTTCGGCCCGGTGAAGCGCGTCGTCAGTTACCACAACATGACCGAGACGCCGGGGAATTTGGACGAAATCTACGACAAGATGCTGACGCAGGACGCGGACGTTTACAAGATCGCCGTGATGCCGACGAAGCCGGACGACCTGCGAAGGATCGTCGAAATCCAGAGGCGGGCGCCGAAGCCGACCGTCGCCTTCGGCATGGGCGAGTTCGGCTTCCCGACGCGCTTCACGGCGCTGAAATTCGGGGCCCCGTGGATCTACGCGGCTTTCAACAAAGAGCGCGGCATCGCACCCGGCCTGCCGTCGATGGACGACTTCCGCACGACTTACCCGGTGAAGGCCATCGGGCCGAACACGAAGTTCTTCGCGCTGTTGGGCGACCCCGTCGGCCACAGCTACAGCCCGATTCTGCACAACCACATGTTCCGGCGATTGAAGGTCGATGCGGTTTATGTGCCGTTCCGCGTACCGGAAGGCCAACTGCCCGAAGTCACCGACGCGATGAACGCCGTGCCGATCGACGGGTACAGTGTGACGATCCCGCACAAGGAAGCCGCGGCGGTGCGGGCGAAAGAATGCGACCCGATGGTGCGCATCGTCGGCGCGGCCAACACCTTGCAAGCGCGGGCCGATGGCAAATTTTTCGCGGCGAATACGGACTACCCCGCCGCGCTCGAATCGCTGCGGATGCACCTCGATGCCAAGGCGCTGGCGGAAGGGATCAAACCGGTCGAGTTCTCGCAGTTGTTCGTGCTGGTGCTCGGGGCCGGCGGCGCGGCGCGGGCCATCGTGGCGGCGCTGCTGCGGGCCGGGGCGCACGTCACGATCGCGTCGCGCACCTTGGAGCGATCGGAGAAACTCGCCAACGAACTCGGCTGCAAATTCTGCGATTGGCAAGCCCGCCACAGCGCGGTCCAGAGCAATGTCATCGTCAATTGCACGCCCGTGGGCATGCACCCGAAGGTCGACGAATCGCCGATCCACGCCAGCTTCCTCAAGCCCGGCTTGGTGATCTTCGACACGGTCTACAACCCGGAGCACACGCTGCTGATCCGCGACGCCGAGAGCCGGGGCTGCAGCGTCATCACCGGCGTCGATATGTTCATCCGGCAAGCGGCCAAGCAATTCGAGCTGTTCACCGGCATCGCGCCGTCGATCGAAGACATGCGCGAGTTGCTGCGGAGAGCGATGTCGCCGTTGACCAAGGCGATGCAGGACGAGACCGAGAAGACCGGCGGCATGGGCGACGACGGAGCCGACGCGTGACGCCGCACCTCTATCTGGTCGGCTATCGCGGCACCGGCAAGACCACCGTCGGTCGCCTCGTGGCCGAAGCGCTGGCCCGGCCCTTCGTCGATCTGGATGAACAAATCGAGACTACCGCGGGGACGAGTATCGCGGTGATCTTCGCGGACGAAGGCGAGGCCGGTTTCCGAGATCGGGAAACGGCGACGCTGCGAAGCCGGATGTCGGTTTCGAATTCTGTCATCGCCACCGGAGGCGGCATCGTTCTGCGGGAGGAGAATCGTCGGATCTTGCAATCGACCGGCTTCGTCGTCTGGTTGCAGGCTCCCGCCGCGATTCTCTGGGATCGCATTCGAGCCGATGCCGGCACCGCCGCGCGGCGGCCGAACCTCACCTCCGGTGGCCTCACCGAGATCGTCGAACTTTTGGCCCTGCGTGAGCGTTTCTACCGCGAGGTCGCCGATGCGGCGGTGGATGCCGGTGGCGCGTCGCCGGAAGCCGTCGCGGACGCTATCTTAACTCTGGTTCGGAATCCCCCTCTCTGACTGAATCGACCCCGACATGGAGTGGTGGTTTCACGCCCCGATGGCCCTCTGTTGTCTGTGGGTGTTTGCGCTCGGCCTCGGCGTCGGCAGCTTTCTGAACGTGCTCATCGCCCGGTTGCCGTACGAAAAGAGTGTCATCTGGCCGAGCTCACGCTGCTTCGTTTGCTATCAGAAAATCGGCATTTTCGACAACCTGCCGATCCTGGGCTACCTGCGGCTTCGCGGCCGCTGTAGAAAATGCGGGGCGACCTTCTCGTCGAAATATTTGTGGGTCGAACTCGGCACCGGCTTCGCATTTCTCGCGCTTTATTTCATCGAAATCGTCTTGCAAGCCCAAGGTGGCCCCGACGGCCTGACCGCGTGGCACAACACGCCGGGGTTGGCATTCCCTTACATCGGTACCAGCGCACTGCCGCACTGGAAAACGTGGGTTTTCTTCGCCTTCCACGCCGTGTTGCTCGCGGCGCTCATCGCCTCCGCGATGATCGACCTCAAGCACCGCATCATCCCACCGCAGATCACCTACTTGGCCACGTTGGTCGGTTTAATCGCATCCGTCGCGTTCCCGTGGCCGTGGCCGAACGACCTCACCAGCCTCGGCGGATTGCCGACCGACGGCCGCTCGTGGATTCTGCCGGAAGTCGAAGGGAAAATCCCCGAAGGCTTGTCCGTCTGGCCGTTTTGGGGGCCGATTCCCTCGTGGGCACCGGCGGGCAGTTGGAAACTCGGCCTTATCAACGGACTCCTCGGCGCCGCGGTCGGCATGGCCATCGGCCGGGGCATCAAGATGGTCTTCGAACTCGGCATGGGCAAAGAAGCCCTCGGCCTCGGCGACGCCGACCTGCTCATGATGGCTGGCAGTTTCCTCGGCTGGCAGGCCATCGCGCTCGCCCTTCCCGTGGGGGCGGTGTTGACGCTCTGCGTCGTGCTGCCGATGATGGCGGTTCAAGTCGTGCGCGGCAAGAAAGTCGAGACGCAATTGCCGTTCGGCCCCGGCATCGCCGCCGGCATCGTCACCTGTTGGTTCGGTTGGCCGTGGCTCGGTCGCCTCGTGCAAGGCGTCTTCTTCGACTTGTTGATCCTCGGCTTCATCGTCTTGCTGATGGGCGGCGGCATGCTGATCGCCGGGCTGTTCCTGCGCCGGGGGAAACCGGTATGAGCCAGCCGGATGAAATCGTGATCGTCGATTACGGTATGGCGAATTTGCGAAGCGTGCAGAAAGCCTTCGAGAAGGTCGGCACCAACGCGACGATCTCGGCCGACCCGGATCGCGTGCGCCGGGCGGCCAAGGTCGTGCTCCCCGGCGTCGGGGCCTTCCGAGACGCCATCGCGAAACTGCGGGAAACCGGCTTAGCCGCTGCGGTCACCGAGCAGATTCAAACCGGCCGGCCATTCCTCGGCATCTGTCTCGGCTTGCAAATGCTCTTCACGCGCAGCCGCGAAGACGGCGACTTCGCAGGGCTGAACCTGTTCCCCGGCGACGTGGTGCACTTCACCCCGCAACCGGGCCTGAAGATTCCGCACATGGGCTGGAACACTTTGAACCTTCTGACGCCGAACTGCCCGTTGTTCAAAGGTCTGCCGGCGGAATCGGCTTTTTACTTCGTGCACAGCTACTTCGCCCAACCGGCGGACGCGAGCCTGATTTCGGCCGAGGCCGAGTACCCGACTCCGTTCTGTGCGGCCCTCTGGCATGACAACGTCTATGCCACGCAGTTCCATCCCGAGAAGAGCCAAGCCGCAGGCCAAGTGCTGCTGCGAAACTTCGCCGGTTTGTGACCGGCGGGTCGGCTACCACGTCCATTGCAGTTGGAACGTCAAACCTTGGATGAACAAGTCGGTGTCCCGCAGCGGGAGGGCGGTGGGCCGCACGATGGACGAGCGGGCCGGGGCGGGGTCGAGCGGGAAGTTCGGTATCCGCGTCACGTCCAAGCCGGTGTCGATCTGGCCCGCCGGCCGGACGACGTTGCTCAAGTACATGATGTTGTAGCCGACCCCGAGCCGCAGGTGCGGTGTCAGGTTCACACCCAGCGTCAGGCCCGCTTCCGGCAGCACGGCGAATTTCGACTGCGTGTAGGTGCCGATGTTCGCTCCGGGAAGTGCGAGCAAGCCGCCTTCCGCCCGCGTCACGCCGGTGTCGGTGATGATCGTCTGCGCGCCGTTGATCGCCACCGTCTGGTAAACTTGGCCGAAAGCCACGGTCGCTTTGCCTTGCAGATACCATCGGCCGCGCTGGATTTCCCCCTGCATCCCCACGTTCGCCCCGTAGAAGTGATTCTCGGTGCGGAAGCGATCTTCGACCGTCCCCGCCAGAGCATTCGGCACGCCGATCGACCGCGGCGAATCGGGCGTCCGGGCGAAGTTCTCGGTGATGTTCAGCGATTCGGACACGTTCAAATTCTTGAAGCCGACCAGCAAGTCGAGCCGCGAGCAGGGCGTCGGCCCGCACAGCAAGGCCCGTTTGGCGTTGATTTCCGCGCCCCAGATGTTCGAGTCGAAGTCGACCCGGGCGGTGCCCGTGGCGAGGCCCGGGAAGGCCGTCAACTGCGAGAACTGTTGGCCGCTGTTGATGTTCGTAAACGGCCGGGCGATCAGCGAGTCGTTCTGCGAACTCAAGAAGGTCGTGCCCGAGTTGTTGCCGAGGAAGAAGACGTTGCCGTCGATGCCCCAGTTCCGATTGGGGAACAAGTACGAGGCTGTGAAGCGACCGCCGTTCTGCTGGGTATTCCCCAAGACTTCTTCGCCGAACAGCGGCCGGGTGTCCCCTTGGCCGAGGATGCCATTGAACTGCGGGCTGCTCGTGGTGAACAGCGTCGGCGTCGTTTGGGCCTTCACGAACCAGAGCAGGTACTCGGCCCCGAGCGTGAAGCGCCCTTCGTTGGCGCCGCCGAGCAACGCATTCCGCAATCGACCCCGGCCGGGGAAGAGGGCGTTGCTGGAGGCGCCGGCCGCGGCGTACGGATCGGCCATCCCGACCGACGGCAACACTCCCGTTTCGACGTAAGCCGGATTCGACGTCAGCGGCGGCGGGATGAACGTTCCCGTGCTCGCCAGCGGAATCGGTTGGCCCGGCGCAATGAGACGGCCGTTCTGATCGCGGTATTCCGTGACCATCGGGTTCGGCACCGGCTTCGGTTGCCCCACTCCCGGTTGTTGGAGAGCGGCCGGTACGCCCACGATCGGGGTCGATTGCGATCGCAGCACCGGGCGGACCGAGATCGGCGCCGAACGCGGGTCGGGGAATTGCCCGCGGGCCGTGGTGACAGTCGGATCTTCGACGGGCCGAAGTTGGCCGAGGGTAGCGGCCGGGGGCATTTGGGCGATGAGCGGCGAAGCCGAGAGTGCGATTGCCAAACCGACGCCGGCGGTGCGAAGGCGCATGCGAAATCCTCCTGTACTGACCCGCCCCGGCGTGGTGAATCCGCCGGAATCGGAGACGATCCTTGTCTTCTAGTAAGGGGAATCGACCGGAGGGCGCGAATCTGTACAAGCCAAGGGGGCGGGAGGGAGTGGTGAATCGAGAAAACGGTACCCGATGGGAGGCCTGTGCGGGGGATGCGGAGCGGGCGGGTTGTAACGGGTCGGCGAAGTTTCCGGCGACTGGGACGATTCGGTAAGTTCGGAGCAAATCCCTTCAATCCCCCCGCGTGCCTAGCCGATAATCTCAGTATGGAAATGGATTTCCACCCGAGGTTGTCATGGTCGTCCGCATTCTGAGAAAAGTCCCCGCTGCCGCACTCGGATGCGCGGCTTTCACGGTGCTCTCGTCCGGGGCCTTGGCTTTCTTCCCGCCGGTTCCTACGGGTTCCGACGAAGTGAGAGTCTCGCCGATTTCGCCGATCATCCCCGTGGTGCCTCCTCCGGTCGTGGTGGTGCCGCCGGTGCCGCCGCCGGTCGTGATCCCCAAAGAAGTGCCCAAACCGAAGCCGCCGTACTGCATTTGCCCGCCCGGCCCGATTCGCCCGAGCGAAGTCCCCGAGCCGATGACCCTGATTTCCGGCCTCGTCGGACTGAGCGTGCTGGGAGCCGCCGCCTTGAAGCGCAAACTCGGCAAGTCGAAGCCTGAAGCTACGCCTTCGAATTGAGCCATCGAACCTTCCGGTGCGGCCCCCGACGCACCGGATGGCAGCGCGGACCGCGGATGCCGGCCCGGAGATTCCCCACTCCGAGCCGCCCGCGGTTCGCCTCATTCGTGAATGGCGACCACATCGGCCTTCAATTTCCCCCGCGGATGACACAACCGCGCCCCGCTTCTAGCATGAGTGCATCGAACTCTCCGGATCGCTTCCATGCTCGTCCCGCTTTCTTGGCTCCGCGAATACGTGGCCCTGCCCGCGTCGGTCGCCGAATTGGTCGAACGCCTCACGCTCACCGGGTTGGAGTCGACGTCGATTCGTGTCCTCGGCCTGCCGGTGCCCCAAGGCCTCCGCGTGAAACCCGATGATGCCGGCCTCGTTTGGGAACGCGACCGAGTCGTGCTGGCCACGGTGTTGAAGATCGAAAAGCACCCGGACGCCGACAAACTCAAACTCGTGACGGTCGACTACGGCCAAGCGGAACCGAAGACCGTCGTGACCGGCGCGCCGAACATCGCCCCCGGCGAATCGGGGATGAAGGTCGTCGTGGGCTTGCGCGGCTGCCGGTATTTCTACACCGACAAAGACGGCAAGAAGGCGACCTATACCCTCGAACCGAAGGCCCTCCGCGGCATCATGAACGATGCCATGTGCATGTCGAACTTCGAACTCGGCATCGCCGACGATCACGACGGCATCATCATCCTCGACGACACCGACCCCGCGCCGGGCACCCCGGCGCAAGACGTCCTCGGCGATATTGTGATCGAACTCGACGTCCTGCCGAACATGGCCCGCTGCTTGTCGATGCTCGGCGTGGCCCGCGAAGTCGCAGCGCTCACCGGCGGCAGTGTCGCGGAGCCAGCGCTCGACTTCCCCAAGAACACGGAATCGATCGTCGGGAAAGTGAACGTCGAAATCGAGGAACCGAAACTCTGCGCCCGCTACTGTGCGACGCTGCTGAAGAACGCGCGTTCCGGTGCCGCACCCCGTTGGATGCGCTCCCGCTTGCAGGCCTCCGGTATGCGACCGATCTCGGCCGTCGTCGATGTCACGAACTACGTGATGCTCGAGTATGGCCAGCCATTGCACGCCTTCGATTACGACGTTTTGGTGAAGCGAGCCGGCGGGACCATTCCCACAATCACCGTCCGCAGCGCGAAGCCGGGCGAGAAACTGACGACGCTCGACAAAGTCGAACGCACCCTCGGGCCGGAGAACTTGGTCATTGCCGATAGCGCGGGGGCCATCGCCATCGCCGGCGTGATGGGCGGTGCTGACACCGAGGTGTCAGCGACGACGAAAACGATCTTGCTCGAAAGCGCGAGCTTCGATTTCGTCAGCGTCCGCAAGACCGCCCGGCAGTTCAACCTCTTCAGCGAAGCGAGCACGCGTTTCAGCAAAGGCGTCCCCGCGGCGCTCGTGACGGTCGCTGCGGCGCGGGCCGCGCAACTGCTGCAACAACACGCCGGGGCCGAGGTGCTCGCCGGTATCGTCGAACAATATCCGATGCCGCAAGTGATCACTCCGATTGAATTGAACCGCTCCGAAATCGGCCGGGTGCTCGGGTTCGACATCCCCGATGGCGAAGTCGAGCGCATCCTACTCGCTTTGCAATTCCAGCTTCAACCGACGCTCTGGGGTTGGACGGTCACGCCCCCGGCGACGCGGCTCGACCTGCAATCGGGCCCCGCCGATTTGATCGAAGAACTCGCCCGCGTTTCGGGGTACGACAAACTCCCCGAGCGATTGCTGGCCACCGAAATGCCCGTGCCCGCGGGGAACCGGCGACTGGCGCTCGAACAGAAATTGCAAGATCGCCTCGTCGATTTGGGGCTGAGCGAGTGCATCTGCTATTCGTTCACGTCGGTCGAGGCGGAAGGAAAACTCGATCCGACCGGCGCGAGTAAAGTCGAGCACGTGACCCTTCTGAATCCGATTTCGCCCGAGCGGGCCGTACTGCGGCGCTCGTTGATTCCGAGCCTGCTCGAGGTCGCCGCGCGGAACTTGTCCGCGTCGCCGAGCGTCGCCCTCTTCGAACTCGGCCCGGTGTTTCTGCCAGTCGCCGGCCAACTGCCGCTGGAACCGCTACGTCTGGCGCTCGTGCTCTGCGGGCGCCGCACGACCGCCGCGTGGGACGACCCGGCCGGTGCGTCGCCAAAATTATTTGAGTTCTACGATTTGAAGGG
>JBBRUN010000148.1:0-10868 GCA_038247765.1 Gemmatales bacterium
ACGAACTCCCCGCCGAGTGGCCGGGCTTCCTGCGCGATCAGCGGGCGCTGCGGCTCGCGGCCGATCCGAAAAGCGAATTCGCCCCGCTACGCGACACCGCCGTCGACGGTGTGATCAAACTCGAACAACTGAAGAAGTCGCGCGAACTGAGCGCCGACGAACTCGCCGACCTCGGGGCGCTCCACATGCGTTTGGGCCAAGCGGAGAAGGCCGTCGGCGTCCTCCGCGCCGCCAACCGGCGGCATCCCGAGCACTTCCGCATCGCCGCCAACCTCGGCAGCGCCTGGCAGCAAACGGGCGACCTCGCCCAAGCGACCGCCGCGCTCGAAGAAGCCGTGCGGCTCGCGCCGAAGCATCACCGGCCAGTCGAAGAGCTGCATCTGAAGCTCGTTCGCGCTCGTGCCAAAGAGAAGAAGGGCGAATCGCGACTCGATGATCTCTTCGGCGTCGATTTCGCCAAGGACAAACTCCCCGCGAACGCTCTCGCCCTCGTGCAGGAACTGGCTCTGATTCTGCCGTTCGACGCCCGGCTGCTTTGGCAGCTCGCGGAAATCGCCAACGCCCACGGCGATGTTCGCACCGCCGTGAACTTACTCGATGGCGCCGTCGTCGAACTCGGGTTGCAATCGGACGAAGCGCGCAAGAGCCGGGCACGCTACCGCGCCGCGGCCGACGAACTGGCCAAAAAAGAGGATCACGCGGGGCACAAAGGCACGCTGAAGTTCGCATCGAGCCGGGTTTTCAAATCGCTGATCGACGAAAGTAAGTTGCCGAAGGTCGATCCCAAGGGGACGAACCCGTTGCCGTGGAGCGCGCTCGCCGAGACGACGCTGACCAAGAAGTTCGAGCCGAAATTTCTGAAGTACATCCGCGACTGCGACGGCGCGTCGGTCACGTTCACCGGGTTCTTGCGGCCGACGCGCAACGGCGATGGCCAGTCCGATTTCCTGATGACGGAGTCGCCCATCGGTTGTTGGTATTGCGAATCGCCGGGGCCGACGCAGTTGATCTGGGTCGAACTGGCCGACGGGAAGACGATCGATTTCACCCGGGGGCCGATCCAAGTGACCGGCAAGCTGGAGTTGAACCGAACCGACGCGGAGTCGCACTTGTTCCGGGTGACCGGGGCGGTGGTGAAGCGGGTGGAGTGACGCTGAAAAATCGAATATGCTTGAGCCGGCTTCCCAAGCGTAGATACGTTCGTAAGATCAGCTAAGAATATGCGAGTGCGTGTTTTGAGTGTCGTTCAGTCGATATCGTTTCATGGTAGGCACCCGCGAAGGCTGAAGTATGATCAAGAACTTGAGGTTGATCAACTTTCGCAGTCACGCCGATACAACGGTCGGTCTCCAGCCTATTACGGTCTTGGTCGGCCCGGTCGGAGCAGGCAAATCGAACCTGCTCAAATCTTTGGTAATGATCCAAAATAGTGTCCATTACACACTTGTTGAAATCTTCCCACCCGGACTCAGTGAGTTCCACTTGGTGCGCAGCCGCTGGGCGGGCGTGACCGACCCCATCGGTTTCGAAATCGAGCTTGACTCACTGGATGGATTCCCGGATCACTCTGCGAAATACAAATTAATCATTGCCGATTCGCCCGAAGGGCTTTTTATTTCTGAGGAGACCCTCGAAAAGAAGATTGCGGATCAGGCTTGGGAATGGGTTTATAGAAGAGAGATGCGAGGACGTACCACGCTGGGGGAATTCGGCGAAGTGCTGCCTCGCGATCCGAGTTTGCTGCATAAAGTATGGCACAAGGCGCCCGATCTCAACATTACTGCAGCGGGCGTGCGATTCGCTCTTTCGGTTGCGCGGAATCTTTCAAAGATTGGCTACTTCCACTTGGAAGTCTCGGAACTGAAAAAGAGAGGTACAGGTCAGTCGGTCGAGCGCATCGGATACTACGGAGGAAGGCTTCCCGACTTCATCGGTTGGACGAAGTCGCGAGAGGAGGGAGCACCTGTATATCAGGCCATATTGTCCGAGATGAAAGAGGTACTTCCTGAACTCGAATCAATCATAGTGACCCGAGCTGGAACTGATCAACAAGCCCTTGCGATGTCCTTTCAGAATCATCGAGGCTATATTGCAGCTCCGGACTTGAGCGATGGGACAATGTTGACCCTTGGAATGCTTTGCATTGCGCACAGCCCCGTGAAACCAGCAGTACTCTGTTTGGAAGAGCCTGAAGGAGGACTTCACCCGCGCAGGATGCGATGGGTGTTCGATCGCCTCATGCAACTCGCCTATCCACCCGCCGACCAGCAAGCGGTTCAGGTAATCCTAACTACCCACTCGCCGTACTTGGTGGATCTTTTCTCCGAAATGCCTGAGTCCATCGTTGTGGCCGAACAGCAGAGCGGGCGGAGCAAGGCGACTCCGCTTCCCAAACTGCGAGAAAAGCTACATATCAAAGGCAATTCGACGGGAATCGGGCACGAATGGGCGATCGGGCTCTACGAGGGCCTTTGATTCATGGCACTTCTCGTCGGATTTCATTCCGAGGGCTGGGATCACTTGATCCTTCATGCGTTTCTCTCGAAGCTACTCGATGTTCCCGAAGCCGAAATCCATCCCGATTTTATCGATGTGCCGGGCAGAGGTTGGCAGTTCGTCCTGGAATCGCTTCCCAAAGCGTTGAAACGATTTTACGGTCAATGCGCACAGTTGGCGGTTGTCGGAATAGACAACGACGGAAACCACGATCTGACCCATACCGGCCACCAAGAAGATTCGGCGCATCCGAGGCACTGGAACCATGCGCCGGAATCCCACGCCGAGTGCAGATGGTGCATACTCGACAGCATCATTTCTCGGACACGGGAGGACTTGGATTGGCTCGACCAAAAACCCGGAACAACTTGGCCAATCCTTCTCGCTGTCCCAGTCGAGATGATCGAATCGTGGTTGCTAATTTGCCGCGCGATCGCGACTTATGGTAGTGGTCAACTCGATGCCGAGTCAACACCACGCGCAACTCACAAGCAACTCATGTATGGAAAGCCGATCGCAACGCGGTTGGACGTAGAGAAAATCGCACTTCCGCTGATACGTGGGATGACGCCTGCTCAAGTCGCTTCCCTCAAGGCTCATTCTCGTAGTTTCGCCTTGTTCGCAGTGGCTCTCGAGAATAGTCGGGAGGTTATCTTCGGTGCTCCCGATTGTTACCAGCCCGGCGACAACGCCGCAACTCGATAGCTACATGTCGTTGCCCGCTCCGCAATCACTTCCGCTTGTTCGGTGCAATCGTTCATCGCGACGCCTCGGTGCGAGTTCCCACCCAGGATCAATCCCGGATGCTTCGCACCCAGTTCGTCGATGCGGGCCAGGCGGGCCATGTGGCCGACTTCGTACTGCGGGATCGCCTGCGGCCAGCGGATCACTTGCGTGAACACCGGCGCCGCTGTCACTTTCATGGCCAATTGCATCTCGCGGTGCACTGCTGACACCAAGATGTCATCGGGCCAGTGCGTCACGTCGGTTCGGTTGACGCCGCCGCAGAGGGCGCGCCAGAGCACCATTCCCGGCGGAGCGCGGCCGGGGAAGATCGCACTGCACCACTGGAGTCCGAGGACATCGCGCCGGGTATTCTGCGGGGCGATGTAGCCGAAGCCGTCCGGTGCCATCGGTGCGTCCTGCGTGCGATAGCCGAGCAGCACGACGTTGACAGGAGTAAACTTCACGCTGGCGAGTTCCTCGGCGAGCGCCGGGTCGAATTCTTGCAGCGATTCCGCTTGCGCGGAAGCCGGGGCGGTATGGACGATCACATCGGCGGGCCAAGATTCCGAGCCGTCGCCCCGGACGAGATAGCCGCTGGCCGTGCGTTCGATGCGGCGGACACGGACGCCGGTCCGCACGATGTCGCCGAGCGATTCGCGCAGAGCGTGGATCAAGACGCCGAGGCCGCCGGCGAAGGACCACATCCGCTGCGGTTGCGACTTTTCGCCGCGAGCTTGGGCCGCTCGTTTCTTCACCTTCGCGGCGCGCAGGAAGCCCTTCAGCACGCTCCCGGCTTCCGCTTCCATCTTGACGAGGCGCGGAAACGCGGCGCGGACGCTCAGCTTTTCGGGATCGCCGGCGTGGATCCCGGTAACCAGTGCATCGACGAAGATATCCGCCGCTTCGCGGCCGAAGCGGCGGCGGGCGAACTCCGCCACTGATTCTTCGGATCCATTCCCGCGACGCCGGCGGAATGGTTCCGCCAGCATCGCCAATGTCCCCGAGAGCGACAACAGCGGCGTGCGCAGCAATCCGAACGGATCGCCGGGTAGGCGTTGGAGTTCGCCCTTCAAAAACAGGTAGCGGTTCTTGCGCGAGCCTTCGCTGGCGACGAGCAGTTGCCCGCCGAGGCCGAGGTCGCGGCAGAGTTGGACGGTGGACGGTTTGGAATCGAGAAAGCCATTCGGGCCGGCTTCGAGGGTGAAGCCATCGCGCAGTTCGGTTTGGATCTTGCCGCCGACGCGACCGTCGGCTTCGAGCAGTGTGATGGCCGCGTGGGGCAGTGCTTGCCGGATGCGGAACGCCGCCGACAAACCGCTGATCCCGCCGCCGATGACGACGATATCGATAAACCTCACCCCCCCGGCCCCCTCTCCGGAACGGAGAGGGGGAGGACGTTTGCCGCTTACTTCAAGGCGTCTTTGAGAGACTTGGCCGGGCGCACCGTGACTTTGCTGTAGGCCGGCTTGTCTTTGGTGGTGTACTCGAGCCCGGTGGCGGGCATGACTTTCTTGACGCCGCCCTTGACGGCTTTGACGTGCTTTACGCCGAAGCGGACGATGCCCGGCAGGGTGAACTGCTTGGCGCCCTTCTTGAGCTCCGTCTCGATGAGATCCGTGAGGGCGTCGACGAGTTTGACCACGTCGGCCTTGCTCATCTCGGTGCTTTCGGACAGCGACGTGATCATGCCCGATTTCGTCATCGCCTTCTTCGCCGGGGCTTTCGCCGGTGCCTTCGCCATGATGCATCTCCCAAATGAGGTGAAACCGACCACAATCCGCCGCGCGGCACCATGCCACACAGTGTAGAGGGCCGAAGCCCTGAATTCCAAGGAGAAATCCGAGGCCGCGCGGCGAAACGCAAGGAATTTCAGGCTGTTCGTCGCGCGATACACGACAGATAAGCGAATCCGGGCCGGTTTCCAAGCCTTTTTCCGAGATTTTTCGAAAATACTCCGCGTTCGCAGGCGGTTCACTTATTCCGAATGATCGGAATATCCAGCGCGTTCCAAGCCTCGGCGCCCGTGCGTTTCGCCGTGCGAATCGGCATCGGCAACGGCTCCCACGAGTCGGTTTCGGTTTTGAATGACGGCCGCAATCGCGACGCAGTTTCGGCGCTGCCGCCGAACATCAGCACCTTGCGGCCGCGCTCCGTGGTGCAGCAAACCACGGCGATCAATTCGTTCGAATCCGTGCGGAAGATGCCCCCGCCGGAATCGCCGGACGACACGCTCAACTCCATCGGCAGTTGGCCGTCGCTCGTTTCGTCGCCGGTCACGCGGCCTTCTTCGCGGTTGCCCGGCCGATCGACGCCGAAGCCTTTGTGCCACACGTCGGCGTTCGCCGCCGGGTTCTTCGCGGCGAGCCGCGCGAAGGGCAATTCGTCGAGTACCGCATCGGTGACGAGCCAGCACAAGTCGGATGTCGTGTCGCGGGCCGCCACGGTCACGCCGATCGTTCGACCGTCGGACGCGGCGAACGTCCCCGAGTTGCCGACGCCACCGGTGCAATGCGCGGCGGTCAAGATATCCCACTTTCCGTCGGGTCGGCGCGGGCCGATGACTGTCGCGGTGCAGCCGGCGGTACCGAACTTCAATTTGCCGAGGGCTTTCTCCGCATTCGGCTTGGCCGGCGGCTTCGGAGTCGCATCGGGACTTTTCGCCCCGCAGCCTTCGATTTCCACGCTGATGCGGCTCTCATCGACGACCAATCCGGAGTCGGTGTTGACGATGGCGAGCAGTTCGACTTCGTAGACGCCGGGCCGTGCGGCGAACTCGAGAATCCCTTTGGCGGTCGTAGCCCGTTGGACATCGTGCGAAGGGTGAATGCGCCAGAGAATCGCGGCCTTGGCATCGACGCCTTCGGCCTTGAGGCGGACGAGCGCATGCGGTTTGTACTTGGTTTCGCCGGCGATGCGGATCGGTTCGGCGGCGTTGGCGGTCAGGGCGAAAATCAGAATCAGAATGGCGGTGGAAATGGAACGCATGGCGAACTCCTCGGTGACAAAATGCCGACAACGCCCCGGAAGTGGGGCGTTGCGGCGGTTTCGTAGTGTGTCGATGACGGTGCAAGACGGGCGAATGCCGGACAAGTATAAGCTCCGATTCGGACGAAGCAAATCGAAATTGTAATTATGTTCACAAATATCGGGAAGCCGTTTGCAGGGCGTGCCTACAGATTTTGGCAGTGATTTCTTTTGAAGAATCCGAGGCGATCCCAAAATCCCCGTGTGCCCAGCCGTTTGCAGTCGGGCTTGTCTCCGCGGTTCGGACGCGGTATGGCCCATCCAACTCGGCGGAGGGGAAGCCCGAGGATTTCAACGGGGGTTCGCCATGCGAAGAATCATCGCGGCCATGATCGCGGCGGTCGGTTTGCTGTCCGGCGTCGGCTGCGCGGGCAAAGCCGAGTATGTCCAGAAGAACAAAGACGGCGGCATCATCGCGCTGAAGTTCGACGCCGATGAAGCCGAAGCGCGGAAGTTGATGGAGAAGCACCTCGGCAGCCATTACGAGATCGTCGAGAAGTACGATCCGAAGCTGCGGAAGCCCACCGGCACCGATTTGGAACCCGGATCCAAACTGAGCAAGCTGATGCCTCAGGACGACGAGGTGATGCACATCGCCTATCGCAAGCTGCCCGATTCGCAATTCGGCGGCAAGACGCCGACGGGATTGCCACCGGCCCCGCGCGATGGCGGTTTGATGCAAACCGGCCGGACGATGCGCCAACCGAAACAGACCGAATTCGGCAGCGACAATGGGCCGATGACCCCGCCCGCGATGTTTCCGAATCAGTGAATCAGGAACTGAGCCGGACGCGTCTGTCCGCGATGGCTTGGACGCACACGCCGCAGAGTATTGCCACGGAATGGCACGCTTGCTTGACGCCGTAGTCTGCGGTAGCATTTCTAAGATGAAGCTCCGTGTTTACATCGAGACGACGATCCCGAGTTACCTCACTGCGCGGCCGAGTCGGAGTTTGATCCGAGCCGCCGAGCAACAGCAAACGGCCTTGTGGTGGGCCCGCCGCGCGGAATTCGAGCTGGTCGGGTCGGAACTCCTTTTGGAAGAGTGCTCGGCTGGCGATCCAGACGCGGCGGCGGCCCGGCTTGCGGTTGTGTCGGGATTGCCGATCTTAGAGCAAGGGCCAGATGCGGCCGCCCTCGCCGATGCTTTGATGAAACAGGTGCCGCTGCCACCAAACGCCGTGGCGGATGCCATGCACATCGCACTGGCTGCGATCCACGGGATCCAATTGCTGGTGACGTGGAACTGCCGGCACATCGCCAATCCGGTGCTCCGGCCTCGGATGGAGGCAGTATGCCGAGCGGCTGGTTATGAACCGCCGACGATTTGTACTCCAGCGGAGCTTTTGGGAGGACGAGATGATGCGTGAGCAAGACGTGTTGGCGGAGATCCGAGCGGTGCGGGACGAGTTGGCCCGGCGCCACGGCGACGACGCGTGGGCATTATCGAGAGCGTTGGTCGAGCGGTCTCGCTTGGCGGGACGGGTGGTCGTGCGATTTCCGGCGCGTGAGCCGCATCCACCAAGAGCCGTGGATCTCGCGGTGAGTGATTTCGCGCCGTCTGGCCCTGCCACAGTGGCCTGACAACGTCGGTTGCCAGCAGGACACCGGCTCAGACGCACATTACGAACTGAGCCGCAAGCCGATGGGCAGCGATTCCCCGAAGAGCCGCGATTGGTCGGCGCCTTCGGGTGCCACGACTTCTTCCACCATCTTCGCCCAAGTCGCGGGTACTGCCATCGACCGTAGCATTTTCGCCAACGCCTCTTGGTGCTCGTGGTGGATATCGACGCCGCGCAGACCGCTGCTCCGACCGAGTTGGGCCAAGCAGAAAGCCCACGCCAGTCGGTCGTTGTCGTTCGTCGGTGTGTATTCGACCAAGGCCGCCAGCCAGCGCTCGGCGATGCTCGGATGCACGATCGTGTTCAGCGGGCCGTAGAACAGTACACGCGCCCCGAGCCGGGTGAGGCTCCAAAATACATAGTTCGGCACCGGTTGGCGCTTCAACTGGGCGACGAGCGCATCGCCGAGTTGCTCTTTCACCTTGGCTTCGAGGCGTTCCAAACTCGCGGCGGCGCGCCACATTTCCGTCAGTTCGTTCGCCGAGGGTTTCATCGGCGCCTTGGCCTTCGTCGGCAACAAGATCAACTTCAACCGCGCGAATAGGGCCTGTTGCAAAGCGCCGTTCAATCCGCCGGCGACGCGCCTCCACATGATCCAGTAGTCGGCTCCGCCCTCGGGCACGACGAGTTTGTTCCCGCCGCTGATCGCCCCGCTCGCGGTGGCGGTGATGGTCTTCCAGAGCGCTTCGACGCGGTAGCGGTCGAGAGTATCCCCGAAGCCGGGCCGGAGCACGAATCCCGCGAGGTTGTACCAGCGCTGCAAGTGCGCCGGCGATTTCACGCGCTGCTCGGCCACGTCCATCAGCGGTTCCCACAACCTCCGGCACAAACCCGTCGGCCATTCGCTCTTGCCCGATTCGAGCGCGGCTTCCAACGCCTTCGTCAACTCCGGGGGCGTCGGGCTGTTCGTCGTATACGTCGCCTTCACCCTCTCCCCGGCCGCTTGGACTTTCTCCTCGGGGAAGACATCGACGAATGCCACGGGCGCGTCGCCGGGCGCTTTCGACGCAGCGGTATCGCGGGTGTTGAACTCGAGTTTCCAGCGGTTCCCCTCGCGGGATACACACGACAATTCCAATGTGCCGATTTCGGTCGAGCGCGCGGCGAGCGTCACGGGGATGCGCTTGGTGCCGGCCCGTTTGCCGCCTCGCAAGATCGTGTGCAGCGGCGGCAATTGCAGCAGTTGATCGGGCTTCAACTTCAGGATGTCACCGGGTTGATCGTCGGAGCGGGCCGTGCTGGTGAAGAGCGGGAAGAGCACCGGTTCGCCGAGGGCGAGTTCGAGTTCCGGCTTCGGGATGGCGATGTCGTCCCCTTCTTGCATCCGCCGGGGGACGACGCAGAGAAACGTCAGTTCGTCATTCGCGGTTTCGATCTGGATGTAGTAGCTGCGGGCCGTGCCCCCGCCGATGCGACGGCCGCCGCTTTGCTTCAACCACGCGGAGTAGGCTGCACCCCACGCCACGGCGAGATCGAGCGATGGGTTCGTTAGCACCGTCGGCGTCCACGGTTTGCCGGGCTTGTCGAACCAAGGCTTCATCACCTCGACGATACGATCCCGCAGCGCCTTCGGTTGGAAGACGCCGCCGTTGAACAGGATCGCATCCGGCACTTCGCCCTCGGGGAGTTGGCGGCGCAAGAACGAGGCGAGGTGTTTGGAAATGGCCGCATCGGCGACGTACGGCAGGCCCATTTCTTGGAGGCCGGCGCCGGTCGCTCGTACCGGTTCGGCGTCGTCGGGAACTTGGGGAAAGAAGCCTTCGAACAACGCGGCGTGAATATCGTCCTTCGTCAAGTTCGCGGTGAGCGTCCCCGCGATCACGGAGCGGCCCTTGCCCATCACGGTGACCGTGTATTCGTCCGGTGGCTTCGGCCCGAGCAGCGCTTCCTTCGCCCCCCGGCAGGCTTGCACGAGCGTGCCGAACTGCCCCGCATCGAGCTTGTGCGATAGCTTCGCCTCGGCCGCTTTCGCCAGCGCGAGATCCATGTTGTCGCCACCGAGGAGCAGGTGATCGCCCACGGCGTCGCGCAGGAACGAGAGGCTCCCCTGCTCTTCGGATGCGCGAATCAGGCTGAAATCGCTGGTGCCGCCGCCGACGTCGATGACGACGCAGCGCATCCCCGGCTTCAACTGCCCGCTCTCTTCGGCCGTGTGCATCCCGAGCCAGCAGTAGAACGCGGCCTGCGGCTCCTCCAAAAGCGTGACGTGCTTCAACCCCGCTTGCTTGGCCGCTTCGGCCGTGAGGTTGCGGGCCGTGTCGTCGAACGACGCCGGCACCGTCAGCACCACCGGGCACTCTTCGAGGCGATCTTCCGGTTTGCGATTCGGCGCCGCATTCCACGCTTCCACCATGTGCCGAAGATACTTCGCCGACACGGCCAAGGGCGAGAGCCGTTCAACCTCCGGCGGCGCGGCCCACGGCAGCAGCGGGGCCGTGCGATCGACCCCCGGATGGCAGAGCCACGACTTCGCGCTCGACACCAACCGGCCCGCGATCTTGGCCCCGTGGACCCGCGCGAATTGGCCGACGACATCGGTGGCGGTGGCGTCCCAAGGCAGCGAGGTCGCCCCGGCGGGGAGGTCGTGCGGCCCCGGCCGATAGAGGAACGACGGCAGCAGCGGTTGCGCCGCGACCTGCCCTGCGGCCACGAGTTGGGCCACGGGGAAGGTCTGCAACTTGACGACTTTGCCCTTGGCTTGCAGATCGACGAACGCCAGCGCCGAGTTGGTGGTGCCGAGGTCGATGCCGATGAGGTAGCGAGCCATGCCGAAATCCCGTATCAACAAGGCCATGAATGCGAACAGTACTGTTCTAGGGCTGGACATCGGCGGGGCGAATATCAAGGCCGCGACCGCCGCGGGGCGGGCCGTGTCGGTGGCGTTCCCCCTCTGGAAACAACCGGACGCGCTCCCGGCGGCTCTCGCTTCGCTGGTGGCGCAATTTCCGGGAATCGACGAATTCGCCGTGACGATGACCGGGGAGCTGTGCGATTGCTACG